>BDTA01000075.1 GCA_002897935.1 bacterium BMS3Abin08 | reverse complement strand
ATTCCTATGGGAAAAAGGTTAAGTTCAAGAATGATTTTTACAAGTTTGTGAAGGGCTTTCCAAGGTCCCGCTTCGGGAACCGTATTGACTGGCTTAAGGCAGAGCAGGAGGGACTTATTAAACTGAATGATTACCTTGAGGGGGTAACTATCAAGCGGAAACCCCTCAGGATACCTCAAGAGACGGAACTGCGTGCAAAAGAGACGGGAATGCCGGACATCGTCTTTTCCCACAAGCAACATGCCGTCTGGAGTGGTTGTGAACTCTGTCATCCCGAGATCTTTGGTGTAAAAAAGGGAGCAACAAAGTACTCGATGCAGGAGATCTTTGCGGGCAAATACTGTGGTGCATGCCACGGCAAGGTGGCTTTCCCCAATACAGACTGCAGGCTCTGTCACACAAAGGACGTCTATTAGAGGGACCTGCCGGAATTAAAAAATCTCTATCCGATCTCTGCCGGGAGGAAGGACGGAAGAGACAAATGAGCTGAATATATACGATATATAAGGGGTTAATGCATGAAAAGAAAGGTGCATATTTTTATAACGCATATTCTTATAATATTACTCCTTATACCTGTTGCCGGCGCATATGCCTTCTGGAACCTGCCTCCCCTTCCTCCTCCGGAAGAGTATGGCAACCTCCTGATTAACAGGCTTTCTGAGAAGAATGGCCAGAAGCCGGTCACCTTCTCACACTGGAGCCACAGGGTGAAGTACACATGCAGGGTCTGTCACCTTGAGCTTGAATTTAATATGAAGCTAAACAGCACTGAGATCACTGAGGAGGCCAACAAAAACGGACTGTTCTGCGGAACCTGCCATGACGGAAAGACCGCATTCGGACATACCGGGAAAAACTGCAAGAAGTGCCACAACGGTGATATAGGGTACGGGAAGGAGAAGTTTGAAAAGCTCAAGAACCTGCCGACGGCGCCCTTTGGCAATAAGATTGAGTGGGTCATGGCCGTGCAAAAGGGACTGATCAAACCGAAACAGAGTATCCTTGAGAAAGACTACAAACCGATGCACTTTAAGAAGCTGCTGAGGCTTGAGGCAGCGTGGACAATGATCCCGCCTGCATATTTCTCACACAGGAAACACGGCTACTGGCTTGACTGCGCCAACTGCCATCCCGACATATTCAATATCAAGAAAAAGGCAACAAAGCATTTTGCGATGATTTACAACCTTGATGGGAAATTCTGTGGTGTCTGCCATCTGAAGGTGGCCTTCCCGATGAACGACTGCAAGGGATGTCACCCTGATATAAAGGAGTATTGAGTGATAATAAGCGACAGTCGCTGCTGCTTATCACCGGATTCCGGATAAACGTACTCACCTGCCCGGCGTATCAGAGGGGTTCTGCTTTTTAACAACGATGATATTCCTCTCAATCCCGGTGGTTGGAATGGCAAGGGGGATGATATCAATTGAGTAGTCCTTTATTCGCTCCTGAAGTTTCCTTTCCGCTTCATCAAGTTCTTCCCCGTAGTTGGGTCCCTTGCTCAGGACAAGGATGCCTCCATCAGAGATCAGGGGGGCTGCCTTTGTGATGAAATCATACAGCCTGAAGAGGGCCTTTGTCGTGATGACATCATAGAGACGGGGCACCTTGACAAAATCCTCAATACTGCCCTGCACGACGTCGGCTCCATGGAGCTTGAGTTTCTTGATGATATGCCTCAGGAAGGCAACACGCTTCCTTGAGGGCTCAAGGAGTGTTACCTCTACCATTGGGATGGCAACCTTGATGACAAGGCCGGGAAATCCACCTCCGCTTCCCACATCAAGAATCTTAAGTCCCGGCTTTTGTCTGAATGCCCTCAGGTAGAGCAGGGAGTCGAGAAAGAGCATCAAGGCGATCTCCCGTTCGTCCCTCAGGGATGTTATGTTATAAGCAGCGGACCATCTCTTCAGTTCATTGAAGTAGGTCGCAAATGACCGGAGGACCTCCCCCTGCGGATTCAGGTTCATTATGGAGAGTCCTTCGGACAGTGTTTTTATGAACCTCTCAGACACTTATTCGGGCTTATTCAATCATTTCAGGGCTTTCAATCCCCATTGAGATGTTGTGCAGGGTATTATGGATGGTAGTAAAAACAGCGTAGTTCAGGAAAGTTGAATCATAGTTGTACTTCGGCGGATTAAGGAGTTCATCCCTTATGATGAGGAAAAGCCGCATGAGCCGGGTTCTTTTTTTATAGTTCGAGTTTTTTATTATATCCACGCATAGTTCGCACATGGGGACTATCTCCCTGCGCGCATAATTAACAAATAACTTTGTGATCTTGTAGAACACCTTCGGCGGTATCTGGTGAGGCTCCAGATTCTTATACGGTTTAAGGATCCTGTAGACCTCAAAGTCATGCATCCACCATGTTTCAAAGGGAAACTGAAAGAGGTCCCTCGGGAAATACTTGAAAGGCTGATACTTAGGCACCTCGTAAAGATAATCCACGGGCTCCATATTGGTCCAGTTCAATATATTCTTGAGGATAACCACCTCCACAGGCAGATGGGTTCCCTTTTTTTTACCCTTTTTGAGAAAGTGCTGGAGCAGTCTGATTATATATTCCTCCTTTACCGGATAATAGTTCAGTTCAGAAAAATGCTCTTTCTTAATGTCATTATACGCATCCCTGGTGAGGTTGCTAATCAGGATTGTATCCTTTATGCCCATTGAGAGTTTAAGGAGGACAGAGGCGAAAAAATAATTGTTTCTTGCAAACATCTTCCCGATAAACACAGACAGCGCCCCGTTTCCATCCACAAGGCTTACCCACAAGTCAACATACTTCTTTCCTTTTTCATCAGGTGCCTCTATGGACCTGGAGTTGTGAACGGCAGGCATGGGCAGTTCGTACATCAGGGATATATATGCCTCCTCGGCCTCGGCCTTCAGGGTATCGTTGAGGAGAGAGATACTGTAAAGGGTATTTATGGCATCCTGGGTTGATGCCAACTCTATTGTCCCGAGAGCCGCCCTTGCCACATCATGATTTTCATGGTACGTAATCAGTTCCATAAACTGTAGTGCCTCGCGTTCTTCAGAGCCGGCGAGGTCTTCAATCATTGTAAGAAGACCGTCGGGACTGCTCTTTTCAAGTATCACCCTGTATATGTCATAAAGCCGTGAGGGGTTTGAACTGATCTGTTCCACGATGAAATCTCTAAAATCGGTCCGCTCTTCAATGAATCCACCGATAAACTCCTCAAATCCTTCCAGCCTTCCCATCAGTTCCTCGGGTTCAAAGGCGGAGAGGATTACGGCCTTGTCGATATCGGAGATAACCCTGTTCTTCAGCAGGACTTTCAGTTCACCGAAGAGCCATGACGGAACGTTATCGGCCTCGTAATGTTCAAGGATGAACTTGGTGAGGGCAAGGGTATTCTTTTTTTTCTGCCTGGTCAGTTTTTCCGTTCTGATTAGCCTGAAGAGCAGGCGTAACACCGTATCGGTATCTTTATAGACGTACGTGGAAAACTGTTTTCTCATTTCCCCGGGAGAGAGGGATATGAGGTGTTTAAGGTCTGTCAACTGGTCCTTTCTGGGCATAGGTTACTCCATCAGCCTTACCGGGAAGGTATGACTCGCCTTGCAGCCCCGGCATCCGGCTGCCCTGATACACGGTGAGCATGTCTCTTTCCAAGTGCCACCAGGATCAGTGCGATTGCAGCAGGTGTTACACCGGGAATGCGGCTTGCCTGCCCTACATTGACCGGCCTGATCTCGGTGAGCTTACCGATAATCTCCTTTGACAGCCCGGGTATATCATCAAAACTGAAGTCGGGTGGTATGGGCCTGTTGCCGACCCGGTTCATACGTTCAACCATCTCTATCTGTCTCTTTATGTATCCCTTGTATTTTATCTCCGTCTCTATCACCTTTTCCAGTTCATCATCCACCTCAAAGGGCGGGGGACTGATTGCCCTGATAAAGGTGTACTTTACCTCCGGCCGTTTAAGGAGCTGTTCAAGAGGGGTATGCTCCTTGATAGGTGTGGTATTGAGGGACTTAAGCATCCGGTTGGCCTCCTCGGGGCAGACCCGTTGCATCGAGAGTCTCTTCAACTCGGAATCAAGCATCCCCTTCTTTTCGAGGAACCTCTCATAACGTTCCTCATCAACGAGCCCGACCCCGTATCCCTTGGCAAGGAGACGGAGATCGGTGTTGTCATGTCTCAGAAGGAGACGGTATTCCGCCCTGGATGTGAACATCCGGTACGGTTCGGTGGTTCCCTTGGTAACAAGGTCATCAATCAGGACACCAATATAGGCCTCGTGGCGTTTAAGTATAAGGGGTGTCTCTCCTTTTATTTTTAAAGCGGCGTTAATTCCGGCCATCAGGCCCTGTGCAGCGGCCTCTTCGTACCCCGAGGTCCCGTTAATCTGTCCGGCAAGAAAGAGCCCCGCTATCATCTTTGTCTCAAGGGAATGTTTGAGCTGTGTGGGAAACACAAAGTCATACTCGATTGCATACCCCGGCCTCATTATCTCCGCCTCCTCAAGGCCCGGAATGGACCTCACAAGGCTCACCTGCACATCGTAGGGGAGACTGGTTGAGATACCGTTTGCATAGTATTCCTTTGTCTTGAGCCCTTCAGGTTCAAGAAAGACCTGGTGTCTCGGCCTTTCAGAAAAGCGTACAACCTTATCCTCGATGGAGGGACAGTAACGGGGGCCGGTCCCCTTGATCTTCCCGCTGTAAAGCGGTGACCGGTCAAGGCCGTCAAGGATGATCCTGTGTGTCTGTTCGTTTGTGTAGGTCATATAACAGGGCAACTGTGGATTTTCGATCGCACAGGTCGAGTATGAAAAAGGCGGCGGCGGCACGTCTCCCCACTGCTCAGAGGTCCGTGAAAAATCAATGGTCTTTGAGTCAATCCTCGGTGGCGTACCTGTCTTGAGCCTGCCCATCTTAAACCCCAGGCCCCTCAGGGAGTCGGACAGCCCCACAGAGGGAAACTCGCCTGCCCGTCCCGCTGCATGGGTATCAAGTCCTATATGGATCAATCCCTTCAGGAATGTGCCGGCGGTTATTATTACAGCCCCTGCAGCATAGAAAGTGCCGAGAGCGGTAAGCACCCCCAGAACACCCCCGTCTTTAACAACGATCTTCTCGATTGAAGTCTGTTTGATGAAGAGGTTCTTCTCCTCTTCGAGAACACCCCGCATGTTTAGTCTGTAAAGCACCCTGTCTGCCTGGGCCCTCAGAGACCATACGGCCGGTCCCTTACCCCTGTTGAGAACCCTGAACTGGATACCCGCACTGTCGGTGACCCTTGCCATCTCTCCACCCAGTACGTCAACCTCCCTTACCAGTTGTCCCTTTGCAAGACCGCCTATTGCAGGGTTACAGGACATCTGCGCAATTGTATCCACGTTCATCGTGAAGAGACAGGTCTGAAGCCCCATCCGTGCACCTGCAAGCGCAGCCTCACACCCTGCATGTCCCCCGCCTATCACCACTATGTCATATTCAGCTTCTCTGTACATTGTTCCAGTGAAAAACCAATCGCCTGTTTTTCTCCATATCTAAATACTGTAATGTTCCCTGATTTGTTGTAACCTTCCGTATCCTGCCGGGCTGAGGGCCTTCAGGTCGGCCTCAGCCTCTGCAAGCCTTTCCCTGAGTTTATATTTTACTTCAGAAGACGTATTCTCTGCGCTGATGAGCCCCACATACAGGGATGAAAGGGCATAGAGGAACCTCGTGTTCTGCGGGTCAACCTCCAGGAGCCTCTGCAATACAAGCGTGGGATAAAGGGGGTTATCAGCCTCGTAGACGATATCGTGCATCCGGTCAAGCAGCAGGGATTCGTTGATCATTACATCCACGTCGAGGATTGACTTGCCTTCGTCGTCCTTTTCAAGATAGTCAAACGTCTTTACAGTAGCCACCGTTTTCTCAAAACAGTCCCTTCCACAGAAGAAAGCCGGGATATTTACGCAGAAAAGGCCGTGAACGAGATAGAAGACACCACCCTCCTGCTGTTGCCTCACCACCTTGATCTCTTTTCCACACCTGTCACAGTGTGTTACAAATTCACTTGACATACACTCTCCTTGAGGATGGGATATAAGGGCTTATGGAACCGGGACAAACTGCCACTGCATACAGTCTTATGGTAATCAGTATACCCCTTATATTGCAACCCCTTGCCCCGGAACCCTTCTCATTAAACGCACCGGTTTTTCCATCGGCAACGTTGGAGAGGGACAGGACTTTACACTCCTTGCCACTTAATTTTACATTAGAGGGTATGACTGCTGAAAAGAGAGTGCTTATCCTTCTTGGACCAACCGCTGTCGGCAAGACAGGCGTTTCCCTTCTCCTTGCGGAACACCTCGAAACAGAGATCATAAGTGCAGACTCCATGCAGATATACAGGGGCATGGATATCGGGACTGCCAAGCCTTCCCCGGAAGAGAGGGACAGGATAAGGCACCATATGATCGATATAGCGGATCCGGATGAGACCTTCAGTGCCGGGAGATACGTCGATATGGTCAAGGCCGTTATAGCGGGTCTTCATAAGGAGGAGAGGATACCCCTGATCGTGGGTGGCACCGGTCTCTATATCCGCACCCTTACCCGGGGAATATTTGAGGCCCCTGAGGCCGACAGGGCCTTGAGAAAGAGGTTCCATGATACGGAAGAGAGAAACCCCGGCACGCTTTACGGGAAACTGCAGGAACTGGATCCGAAGAGGGCTGAGGAGGTGCACCCGACCGACATGAGAAGGATCATAAGGGCGCTGGAGGTAATAGTAAAAACGAAAAGGCCGATGTCTGAACTACAGCGGGAGCTGACCACCCCCCTGCCGTACAGCTTTATAAAGATCGGTCTCACCAGGGAAAGGGGAGAGCTTTACAGGATCATCGAAGAACGGGTTGATGAGATGTTTGCCGCAGGGCTTGTAGAGGAGGTAAGGAGAATATTAAGGAGCAACCCCGCTGACACACCCCTTCAGGCAATCGGTTACAAGGAGGTGGTTGATTACCTCAACGGATCGAGAGACCTTGATGAGGTGAAGTGGCTTGTAAAGCGGGCAACCAAGCGGTACGCAAAGCGTCAGTATACCTGGTTCAGAAAGGAAAGGGATATCCACTGGGTAGATATAACGGGAGTGACTGAACATGACGAGTTGCTTAAGAGGCTTATGGAGATACGGGAGTTAAAGAAACTCTCGTCCGGGAATCTTGTCTGAAATGAACTAAAACTAAAGAATACCCTCTATGCCCCTGAGCCTTGCCACATAGGCCACATCCTTGTCTCCCCTTCCCGAGAGGTTAACAACGATAAGTGAGTCCCTGGAGAGTTTTGGAGCAAGCTTTGTAACCTCTGCGAGGGCATGGGAACTCTCAAGGGCAGGGATTATCCCCTCGGTCTCTGAAAGAAGCTCAAATGCCTTCAATGCCTCGCGGTCCTTTGCGTATGTATATCTGACCCTCCCCTTATCGTGCAGGAATGCATGTTCCGGCCCCACCGAAGCATAATCAAGCCCTGCCGAAACAGAGTGTGTTCCGAGAACGTTACCGTCTTTATCCTGAAGCAGGTAGCTCTTGCATCCCTGAAAGACACCCACTGATCCGCCGGCAAAACGTGCTGCGTGCATCCCCGATTTTATCCCCCTTCCACCAGCCTCCACACCTATCATCTTCACATCATCCCCTATGAACGCTTGAAAGAGTCCCATTGCATTACTTCCTCCACCAACACAGGCTACAAGGTAATCGGGCAGCCTTCCTTCGGACTTAAGGATCTGTTTTTTTGCCTCCCTCCCAATGACGGACTGAAACTCCCTGACCATGGCCGGATAGGGGTGGGGACCGAAAACGGTACCGAGGACATAGTGTGTGTTCCTCACGTTGGTTGTCCAGTCCCTCAATGCCGCGTTTATTGCATCCTTCAGTGTCCTTGACCCAACCGGGACCTCTATCACATTTGCCCCGAGGAGCCTCATCCTGAAGACATTGAGGGCCTGCCGCTGCATATCCTCCGAGCCCATATAGATTTCACATTTCAGGCCCATCAGGGCTGCGCCCGTAGCGGTTGCTACACCATGCTGGCCTGCACCGGTCTCTGCTATCAGCCGTTTCTTCCCAATCATACTTGCAAGCAGCGCCTGTCCGAGGGCATTATTGATCTTGTGGGCACCGGTATGGGTCAGGTCCTCCCTTTTGAGATATATCTTTGCCCCGCCCAGATGTTCCGTCAGCCTTTTTGCAAAATAAAGAGGCGTAGGCCGTCCGACATAATCGGAAAGAAGACTCCTGAATTCCCGTTGAAACTCCCTGTCCCTTTTGATCTTTTTGAAGGCCTCTTCCAGTTCCTCAAGGGCGGGAATCAGCGTTTCAGGTGCAAATCTCCCGCCGTAATCACCAAAATAACCCCTGTTATTTACTTTCCCCATCTCTTTCTCCGGATCTTATAATACATATTGAATTCATACAATACCCTTCTTTAGTATATCATGGAGGTGTATAATACCCATCGGCCGGTCCTCAATGTCGGGTATTATCAAAGCGGTGATGGAGTGGGTTTCCATAACCGACAGCGCCTTTGCCGCCAGAGACCCCCTGTCTATTACCCTCGGACCCTTCGTCATCACCTCGCCTGCCTTCATCTTAAAGAATCCCTCTCCCCACTTCTGTATGCCCCTCCTCAGGTCACCATCCGTGATAACCCCGGCTATCCTGCCGCTGCCGTCGCAGACAATGGTCATCCCGAGCCTCTTTGAGGACATCTCTACGGTGACATCGGTCATAACCGCTTCAGAATCAACAACAGGAACGGCATCTCCGGTATGCATCAGGTCCTCCACCTTCACGAGGAGTTTCTTGCCAAGTGAGCCGTTGGGGTGAAATACCGCAAAGTCCTCCTCCTTGAATCCACGTCTGAGTAAGAGGGCAACGGCAAGTGCATCTCCCATGGCAAGGGCGGCGGTTGTGGAAGCAGTCGGTACAATCCCCATTGGACATGCCTCCTCAGTCACCGATACATCAAGGACTATTTCAGATACCCCGGCAAGGGTTGAACCCGGACGGGTCAGGGAGATGAGTGTAACGTCAAAACGCTTCAGGAAGGGTATGAGTATAATTATCTCCTCGGTTTCACCACTGTTTGATATTGCAAGTACCACGTCATCCCTCGTGACCATCCCAAGGTCACCATGTCCTGCCTCTGCAGGGTGGAGGAATACGGCAGGTGTCCCGGTAGAGGAGAGGGTTGCGGCGATCTTTTTGCCGATCAGACCGGATTTGCCCATGCCCATGACAACCGTCCTTCCCCTGCTGGAAAATATCGATCTTACGGCATGCTCAAAATTCTCATCCAGACGCTCCATCAGGGATGTGATAGCCTCTGCCTCTTTGCTGAGGACATCTCTCGCTATCTCAATCAGGCTGTATTCTTTACTCATGACAGTCATATATTATACCCCCGGCATGGACTTTTTTTCTGTCCTGAATATTTTATATTAAGCCCCTTCCGGAAGTTATACGCTATCACCCCTTGCTGCTATCTCATGTATCGCCTTCACCGGTTTGAGTATCCCCTCAAGATCATTCAGTTTTATCATGTTCGGCCCGTCGCAGAGTGCCCTGTCCGGGTCGGGATGAACCTCCAAAAATATCCCGTCAACCCCTGCAGCAGCGGCAGCCCTGGCCAGTACCGGAGCGAATTCCTTCTGTCCGCCGGAGGCAGTCCCCAGTCCACCGGGAAGTTGAAGGCTGTGCGTTACATCGAAGATTACGGGATATCCAAATGATCTCATTATCGGAAACGCTCGGAAGTCAACAACGAGGTTGTTGTAACCAAAGGATGTCCCCCTCTCCGTGATCATCAGCTCTGTGTTACCTGTTGAGACAAATTTTTCAATTATGTTCTTGACCTCCAGGGGTGAGAGAAACTGCCCTTTTTTTATATTCACCCTCTTCCCCGTTTCTGATGCCGCTATTATCAGGTCGGTCTGGCGGCAGAGGAATGCAGGTATCTGGAGCACATCCACCACCTCTGCGGCTGTTTCAGCCTCCTGTGCTGAATGAACATCCGTCAATATCTGGAGGTCAAACCCGGCTTTCACATCTGAAAGGATCCGAAGCCCCTTTTCAATCCCGGGGCCCCTGTAAGAACGGATGGAACTCCGGTTTGCCTTGTCATAGGAACTCTTGAATATGAGAGGCAAGCCGAGGCTATTGCAAATCTCCTTCAGTGCCCCGGCAGTCTCGAAGACGATCTCCTCATTCTCCATCACACAGGGCCCGGCAATGATAAGCAGTTTTTCACTCACTGTACTGATCTGTCCCCCTTCAGGTACAGGGGGGAAAGGCCCTCCTCTGTAATCCCCATAACATCATCGAGGTGCTCTTCTGAATTTACCGGTATTCCAATCTTGATACACTCGTAAAAAGTCCTGATTGTCACCCTGAACTTGTTTCAGGGTCTCATAACTTCTTGATTTATATAGCTTTCCCGAAGTTAATTCGGGATTCAGAATGACAGAATAGGGTATTTCTGATTTTTTA
>BDTA01000074.1 GCA_002897935.1 bacterium BMS3Abin08 | reverse complement strand
CAGACGACGGATGCAGATGCATTACTTAAAGGAGATTAAAGAGAAGTTTAAATTACCTCTGCTCGTCTATCCTCTGATGGATGACAACATAAGAGGGATTGAAAGGCTGAAAGCCGCAGGGGTGAAGCTTTAGCGCCAGGCTTCTGAATAGATCCAAGTAAATCCTGTTAACGCCTATAAGCCTCTTTCCATCAATAAAGGCTTGGAAAATGATAGGAGATACAGGAAAGAAGGTTATCATGGCAAGGCTTTCAACAAAAGACAAAGAAAAACCGTTTATCCTTATCGGTGCGATTTTTGTTGGTATTCTGCTTAACAGGGTAATCGGCGGTGTGATGCAGGAGATTTACGGTTTAGTCAACGTGGGTCTGTTCTTCGTTATTTTTGCTATTATGACCTTTGTAGAAATCAAGGATGTCGGCCGAGCCTTTACCAAAGTTAAGCCAACGGCGCTGGCACTGCTTACCAATTTTCTCATCACACCTTTTTTTGCCTGGTTTCTGGGCTGGTTGTTTCTGCGCAACTATCCTGATTTATGGGCCGGGGTCATTCTCTACAAGCTGACCCCCTGCATCGGCTGGTACCTGATATTTATAGACCTTGCAGATGGTGACGTGCCCTGGGGGGTATCGCTCTTACCCTGGAATCTGGTACTGCAGATATTACTCCTACCGGTCTATTTATGGTTGCTGGTGGGGAAGATTGTGCCGATTGATGCACTGTTGGTTATAAAAAGCGTGGGGGTGTTTCTTTTCCTGCCATTTATTTTTGGTTATATTGCGCGTCTGCTTTTGATACGCTGGAAGGGGCGCAAGTGGACATATGGGCCATTTAAAAATGCGATGGGGGAGGTAAAACTCTGGGCACTGGTGTTTGTTATTATCGGCATCTTTGCTTCCCAGGGTACGATCGAGGTGAATGACCTGGGACGTATAGCGCTTATCATATTCGTCATAGCCATATTCTTCATCAGTCTGTTTCTGATCGGCCTGGCAGTCGGTTATAAATTCCGTCTGGGCTATAAGGATACAACCACATTAATCTTTACAACAACCGCCCGTAACTCCGAAGCAGTGATCGGTGTTGCTGCTGCAGCTTTTCCCGGTCATCCTCTGGTTTTGTTCGCAATTCTCATTGGTCCTGTTGTAGAATTACCGGTGCTTGTACTGCTTAGCAGGATTTTGCTTGCATTACGCAAGCAGTGGAAATGGGAAGATATATAATTCAGAGTACTTCTATATTGCGGTTCAGAATATTGAGCTTAAAGGCAGTATCACAAACCTGACGGAGAATCGATCGGCATTTAGGTTTAGATGTATGACATTTTCACGGGAGGTTACATGATTATCTTAAACTCCATACTGCTTTTCATAGTTGCCGGCCTCTGTGAGATAGGCGGAGGATACCTTGTCTGGCTTTATCTGAGGGAAGGCAAGAGCCTCTGGTTTGCCCTTGCAGGCGCTGTGGTACTGATACTCTATGGAATAATACCGACCTTTCAGCCTGGACATTTCGGCAGGGTCTACGCAGCATACGGTGGTATATTCGTTGTCCTCTCAATACTATGGGGATGGAAGGTGGATAAAATCATTCCCGACAGATACGACCTGATCGGCGGGCTGATCTGTCTCATCGGGGTCTTTGTAATCATGTACTGGCCAAGGAACATAGGTTAGGGAACCTTAAAGGGTCCAGCAACGGTGACCTTGTTCACTACCTTTGTCAACTCTTTTAGTGGCTATCACAGACAACAACTCTGCATAGTGATTGTTCCGTAAGCCTGATTGAGCGATTCTTTCATCAACCACGGGGAAGGCCGCGGTATTTTCAGCGTTGTGACACGCCCCTCAGATGAACCTTAGCAGGGGAAGGCCGCTTTCGGGATCCGGCAGCCTCTGTGCCTCAATTCCCCTTAATTCGAGAATTACTACCTCGAGTATCAAAAAGACCTCGGAGCCTTTCCTCAGACAACCCATCTTCACGCTATCCCTCTTTCCATATGCACCGTGGAAGTGTATCATCGGCTCGTCACCTTTCCAGAATATCGTCCCGACACCGAGCACCTCATGACTCTCCCCTATGTCCCGCCAAACCGGCTTTGGAGGCATGTCTTCGGTTTCAGGGCCGACAACGAACTCACCTCCCTTTAACCCGCCAACCACCTGAAATACTGCAGAACGAATATCCTCTTTTTTCGCTATTGTCCTTAGACCATCAAGGAGGTCATCACCATCAGAGAAACGCACAACCACAACCCTGCCTACGTCACCAACTCTGTAATCCATATATCTCCTCCTTACCGTTGATTCCTTGAAATCTTATATTTTGGCTCTTCCGGCATTTCTGTAGAAAATTAAACACAGAGGCACAGAGTCTATAAAACAAGTCTCTTAGTTTCATCTCCTGATAAAAAGTCCTTTCCATCTTAAGCGCAATTCATGACGGAAACATTCTTCATAGGCGGATTCCAACAACCCCGGCCTGAAATTCCAATGAACTTCATGGAAAAAGCTGTAGAGACTATTTTTTATACTATTATACAAAAATGCCGCTGCTTGGTGTCTGCGTATAAACGTCTTTTTGTCGTGATACCCCCAATCCTGAAGGCATTGAAAACTGACAGATAGAAAAATCGAGTTTATACACGGACCCCGCTTAATATAACGGACATTGGTGGAAACCCAAATGACACATGCCCTTACCCAGCGTGGCGGTTGTTGTTATCATCAAAGGGATACCTACACGAGAGATGTAATATCAAACAAGTCGTTATCTTACCTGTATTCTTCATCATTATTTCTTTATTTCTTTCATTAACGGTTTAAAGTGAAGCTCCCAGACCAAGGGTCGAGGCTTCCGGATAAAGATTATTGATTTACTTATATAGCCGGCTTTCATCCCCAATCAAATATCGGGGCATTCAGCCGGCATCTCCGTAATTTTCACAAAGCAATGTTATAATAATTCATGGAAAAGCTGAAAGGACTCGGAAGGATTGAAGACCCTGTAAAAAAGCGGGCATATTTTATAGGGCTCCTTTCGGAGGAGATTAAAAAAAGAGGTGCTAAACCTCCCATAGTGGTTGGCGATGAGGCAGTTGAAATCTACACACAGGGAGGTTATACAACAGGAGATATTGACCTTAAGGCTCCAAAGAATTATCTTGAGGAGGTCTTAAGTGAATGGAATTTCCTAAAAAAAGGACGCCTCTGGTTTAATAAGGAAATGGACATTTACATCGACTGGCTTGGTGAAACACTTGATGAAGGCAGGGAGGCTGAGGAGAGGGTAAATTCAATCATAGTTGCCGATGGACTAACAATAAACGTCATCTCAGTTGAGGATCTTATAATTGACAGGCTCAATGCTGCAAAATGGTGGAAGGACGAGGATAGTTTTATGTGGGCGAAGGTTCTTGTCAGGGTTAAGGATGCTATGGGTGAAGCCGTTGATCTTGAGTATCTAAGAAAAAGAGCGGCTTCAGAACAGATAGAAGAGCTGTTGGATAAAGTGTTAAAGAATTGAGATATTTTAAGACAATGGGTACTTATTATTACGAAGACCTCAAAAAGATTGCTCGGGAGGTAAAGGCAGAGCTTGCCGGTGAGGGTT
This sequence comes from bacterium BMS3Abin08, assembly GCA_002897935.1. Classification (NCBI taxonomy): domain Bacteria; species bacterium BMS3Abin08. The sequence goes on along the minus strand of BDTA01000074.1, from coordinate 16,842 downwards.
CTCTGACTAAGAAGAAACTACGCCTTAAGCCACGAAGTCCTGAAAAAACGGCACTCTTGTTTGAGATGGCAATAAACAGACTGGAAAGATACAGACCGTATCGGACTGAAAAAGGCATTGTGCTGCCTTATTTTTATTCTGACCGGGCATACTAAATCCAGCCTATCCAAATCAATCAGACACAGATAAAATGACATTATTGGCGGGCTGATCTGCCTCCTTGGAGTATTTGTAATCATGTACCGGCCAAGGTAAATACAGGTTTTTTACATCACTCAGGACAAACTCCGGATTAGACAACCAGCAATAGTGAAACTCTGAAGTAAGAACAAAGACTTAACCTTAGACAGGATATGCAGGATAAACATGACATATCAAACCTGTTCAAAAAGCTTTAAAGTCCATGAGGTTTCAGCTATTATTTATCAGCTCCGGGAATAAGTGATACAGTCCTTCCGGAACTCTTCAATGACTTCTTCGGTCAGAGATGGACGAATTTTCGGCAGTAGTTGATCGAAGGTGTCCTCGGTAACCCGGTAATCCTGCTTGGTGGCATATTCCTGTTCAAAGGCAAACTGGGCAACCTGCTGGAAGAGATATTCAATATCCGCAGGGGTAAATCGAGATGTCATATTGACAATACGATCCAGATCGATTTCACCTACATTGAGTTTTGACAGGTAGTGTTTCAATATGGTTTTTCGTCCATCTTCATCCAACCCGCCAACCGGAATAATACAATCGAACCTTCCCGGTCGGAGCAGCGCAGTATCCAACTGGCGGATATAGTTTGTGGCGCACATGAGCAGGACCTTGTTCCCCTCATTTTTGAGCAACGGAACCTGTTTGAGAAATTCGTTGGTAATGGACTTGTCAACCAGGCTCGCCGTATCACGGCTCGCCGCTATTTCTTCGAACTCGTCAATAAAAATAACCACCTCTTCAAGATTACGCGCCTTTTCCAGCACCTCATGCAAATGAGCGCCGATTTTCTCCACACCATCCACCATGAGCATGCTTGGCAATATTTCGATGTACCACCACGACAGGATGCCTGCTATTGCCTTGACAAAATGAGTCTTACCGGTGCCGGGAGGTCCAAAGAAAATGATGGTCTTTGGAGGAATTACATTGTGCTTTTTAGAAAGGTTCTCCTCCTTCAGGGGAAGAATAATCCTCCGTTGAACCAGCTGCTTCGGGGGCTGGGAATCAGATATGGTATCCCATATTTCTCTGCTGATGGTCTGAGCACCCATCTCAGCCAAAATATCCCTTCGTTTGTAAGCCATATATTCCTTGACGGCTTGCTCCATGTTTTCGAGAAAGTCGATGCATGCGGTTTTCAGTCCTACATCGCGACCGAGTTTTTCAGACAGGAGCCATTTATGTTGCAATATTTTAGGCCATAGGTCAGCGGCGATATGAGGATCAAGTTTTGTGCCGCTGACCTCAAAGATTTTACTTGCACATATCTCCGGTGATGTTGCCTCCAATACATCCCAACTCATAATTTACCTCTCTTGACGGGAATTATTTAGTATCTGTTCATAAACTCACTTATTCCGTTATTCCTGTCCCGGGCTCGACCCGGAAGAATCCAGAGCCGCTTGATTTTACAATGCACCTTGCCGAAAGCCCCGACCTTTGGTCGGAGAGCTTGACTGGATTCCCGTTCCCCGGCCAGGTTGAGGACAAACTCCTGAGAGCATTGAACCCGCTGTATTCCGGCTTAAGAACTGCTGGAATGACAGATAGAAAAATTGAGTTTATACACAGGCTTTATTTAGTTGGTTTATCTATATGATTCCCCTGCTTATACTTTTTTCAACAAAGGGCAATGTTGTTGCGTAAAGAGCAATTTCATCATTCCCTATTGAATAATCTTTTCAGTTTTTTCTGTTTTTTCATCCTCTTTCAGCGGTTCTTCTTCAAGAGTTTTCTTAAATCCTCGTATTGCTTCTCCAATGCTTTTCCCCAGTGAGGGGAGTTTGCTTGGTCCAAAGACCACCAGGGCAATAACCAATACTACTATCAATTCCGGCATACCGAGTCCAAACATATAGCCTCCTCTGTTCAAAGACAATGACTAAGATATCAGGGTTGGCCCCTGAATATTTCTATATGGTTAATAAAGTCATGATGCGATATTGCCGAGATCCAACTATCCTCGGCAACAACTCGGATGGTTAGAGCACTGCAGGGGGAGCTCTTGACTGAAGAGAAAATATATCTATTAAGGGAAGACAGAATAATTCCCTGACTAATTTCAGGAACACTACTTCATTGTCATGAAATAGAGCAATCGGGAATAGTGAAGCAATGACGGTTGCATCATAGGTATCGGAAAGATCATTGGCATGACCAATCATCCCCAACACCAGAATCGTCAATAGACAGAGGCATACAAACAGAACAAATAATTTCTTATCTATCTTTATCCGACAAAAAGGAAGCATAGTATAGATCCTTTTATCCATCCACGTGAATCCTGCAGTTCAGTACGGATTATTTGATAGTCCTATTTTAAACCAATTTAATACCTTAAAGATAGTAGTGTCGTGTCAACCTTAGTAATGCCGGTGTGTTTGAATTGTCATTCCCGCTACGTCGGGAATCATACTCCTCTTCGATTCCGGACAAGCCGGAATGACTATTGAGAGTTGACGCGACAGTACTCTATCTCCTCAGACCTCAACCCCCTCTTCCCGGATACCCTTGTTTCCGGCTCTTTCCTGCCGACACGGTTCTATTTTGTTACATTGAAGTATAACCCTTATCCAATCTCCCCTTACCCCCTTTTCTGAAGGGTGAACATCTTCCTCACAATTCCCTGAAGAGCCATACTTTTGTGCTATTATGCAAAAATGTCGCTGCTTGGTGTCTGTATATAAACGTCTTTTTGTCGTCATACCCCGAAAGCGTTCGGGGCATCCGGAAGGCATTGAAAACTCTGGATTCCGGCTTAAGAACCGCCGGAATGACAGATAGAAAAATTGAGTTTATACACGGACCCTGCTTAATATAACGGACATTGGTGGAAACCCAAATGGCACATGCCCTTACACCCCGTGTGGCGGTTGTTGTCAACATCCGGGGATAGTGACAGGACAGCAGCTGCCGTCTTTAAATAAAAAGGGTGTTTTTTTATGATATAATCTCTGATTATGAGAGTGATTGTAATAGGAGCCGGAGAGGTTGGCTACCATATTTCCAGGTTCCTCTCAAGGGAACAGGACCTCGATGTAGTCGTTGTTGATACCGACAGGGAAAAACTGAGCCGGATCAGCGAAGAACTCGATATTGCCGTCCTTGAAGGTGAAGGCGGCTCTCCCAAGGTCTTAAAGGAGGCTGGTGCCGACAACGCGGACATCCTCCTTGCGGTGACCAACAGTGATGAGACAAACATGATCTCCTGTCTCGTTGCCAAGGCCCTGTTCAATGTGAAGAGAAAGATAGCAAGGATACGGAACGATGAGTATTATTCCAACAGCACCCTCCTCTCCGATGCCAATCTCCAGATAAACCCTGCCATAAATCCTGAACTGGAATCAGCAAAGGCGATTATAAGGATAATAGAGGCCCCTTTTGCTTATAACGTTGAAGAATTTGAAGAGGGCATTATCAAGGTAATCGGGTTCAAGGTCAAAGAAGACTCGATAATTGCCGGTAAGACGCTGATTGAATTTCGTGAAAGCATAAAGGAAAAGGTACTTATCGGGATAATTCAGAGAGAAGACCGGGCTATAATACCGAAGGGAAAGGACAGGATAAAACCCAACGATATAATATACCTCCCCATACATATGAATGACATCGACAGGGTGGCGTCCATAATTGACGGCGCCATCAGGGATGTCAAAAATATAATGATAGTCGGCGGCGGGAGGATCGGTTACCACATTGCAAGGACAATGGAAAAGGGGAATGTGACGGTTAAACTCATAGAAAAGAGCCCCGATCGTTGTAAGTTTCTCTCAAAAAACCTCGATCGAACCGTTGTACTCAACGGTGACGGTGCAGACCGGAGTTTACTGGAAGAAGAGAACATCGGCGATATGGACGTCTATGCTGCAATCACAAATAATGAGGAGTTGAATATCATGTCTTCACTCCTGGCAAAAAGAATGGGCGTTAAAAAGGTGATTAGCGTCGTAAACCGCACCGAGTACCTGCCCCTTGCACACAGTCTTGGTATTGAAGTGGTAATAAGTCCGAGGATAATTACCGCGAGTTCCATCCTCAGGTATGTAAGGAGAGGAGACATTCTCAGCCTTACCGCAATAGCTGAAGACATGGGCGAGATTATTGAGGCCGGTGTAAGCGCACAGTCAAAGCTCGCAAACAAAACATTATCAGAGGCCGATATTCCAAAATCCGCTCTTATAGGGGCGATAATACGTGATGATGAGATAATCATTCCAGGTGGTGAAGATATAATTAGAAAAGGCGACAGGCTGATAATCTTTGCCCTTCAGGAATCCATTAAAAGAATAGAGAACTTGCTTTTATAATACCTGCTCAGCCTGAATCTTAAATCCCGGGGGAAATCCGAAATACAATGAACTGGAAGGCGATTCTTAATCTTACAGGTGTCGTAATCCTTATAATGACGGCTTTTATGCTACTTCCCATCGGGGTATCGATAGTAGCAAAATCCGGGGACACCTTGCCGTTAACATACTCCTTTCTTATTTCCCTTCTTGCAGGGGGCTCTCTCTTTCTATTGACCGGGGTTGGCCCCAAAAAGGATATACGCCACAGGGACGGCTTTGTAGTTGTTACAATAGGATGGCTTCTTGTAACCCTCTTCGGTTCCCTTCCCTTTCTCTTCTCAGGGACATTTTCCTCATTTACCGATGCCTATTTTGAGGCAATGGCCGGATTCACAACTACGGGAGCATCCGTGCTGACCGCTATAGAAGGCACACCTGCGGGTATACTCTTCTGGCGGAGTTTAACCCAATGGCTTGGCGGGATGGGCATTGTGCTCTTCTCTCTTGCAATACTGCCCATGCTTGGCGGAGGAGGCATGCAGCTTTTCAAGGCGGAAGTCCCCGAGATCACCATCGATAAACTGAGACCACGCCTTGTGGACACGGCGAAATCACTATGGTATATATACACATCCCTGACCCTGCTTGCTGCCGTACTCTTCTACTTCGGGGGGATGAACATCTTTGACGCAATCTGCCACGCCTTTACAACCCTTGCCACCGGAGGCTTTTCAACAAAAAACACGAGTCTTGCCTTTTTTAACAGCCCTTTTATCGACGGGGTAGCGACAGTTTTTATGTTTCTTGCAGGAATAAACTACACAATATATTTCTATGCCTTCAGGGGGGATTTTTCCAGATTTGCAAGGAGCGATGAGTTCAGGTTCTATGTCCGTGTCACCCTCGTTGCAATCCTGCTGGTCACACTTAATATATGGAAAAGTGATTATAATAGTATATTCGAAGCACTCAGGTATTCATCACTACAGGTCGTCTCGATAATGACAACAACTGGATTTGCAACAGCAGATTATGAAAAATGGTCGCCGTTTGCTCAAATGGCACTGGTAACACTGATGTTTTTTGGAGGGATGATCGGCTCTACCGGAGGCGGGATGAAGCAGGTGCGGATCATGCTCATGTTCAGGCAGGTATACAGGGAGCTATACCATTTGATCCATCCAAGGGCGGTGACCGTCATAAAGCTCGATACAAAACACGTTCCGAAAGAGATCCTCGGCAGTATCTGGGGATTTGTTTTTCTCTTTATTATTATATGGGTTACAGCAACACTCCTGCTGACCGCCCAGGGGATAGATCTTGTAACATCCGCCTCAACCGTAATTTCCGCCCTGTGCAATGTCGGCCCCGCCCTTGGCACGGCCGGGCCTGCAGAGAATTATGCGTCACTGCAGGTAGCTGCCAAGTGGGTCCTGATCTTCTGCATGCTTGTCGGAAGGCTCGAGGTATATACCGTCGTTGTCCTCTTTATGCCGAAATTCTGGGAAAAATGAAACCCTTGAATTCATTGACCATGGAGATGCTTTTTCTCCTTCTTGAGATAGTGCAATGAAGCGAACGGCAATTTATACAGTTTTGCTGCTGATCTTGTTTTCTGCTGTATTCTTAATATACGGAAACCTTCAGAAACCGGTGCGGGTGAATGCCGAGAAAATAACGCGCAGGGAACTGCTTGTAACGGTAACTGCTACATCTACCGGAACCATAAAAACCGATAACGAAGTAAAGATAACCACGGAAAGACCCGGGAAAATAAGAAAAGTCCTTGTAGACGAGGGTGATATCGTTAATAGAGAAAGCCCTATCGCTGAATTGACAACGGATGAAATCGAGATTAAACTCGATCAGGTCAGGGCACGTCTTGAGTCTGTAAAACTACAGGCCAGGGAAAAGGCCCGTTATATCAAATATCTCAAAAAGGATATCGACGCACAGATCAAAGAGACAGAGGCCGTGCTAAAAGACTCAAGAAGCAGATTCAACCGATATAAAGAACTCTTCCATAAGGGCTATGTTTCCGGGATAACGTTTGATACAAGAAAAAAAGAAAGGGACGTTGCCGAGGCCTCATACAGAAGGGCGGCGGCAAGAAGATCGCAACTGGATGCTGAAAGGGAGGCTTTCAATGCCCTGAAGGAGAAGATTAAGGAAACAGAGGCCCGGGATGAATTGACAAGACTCGATTATAACAGATCGTTCATAACCTCCCCCATTGACGGTGTCATTACTGCATTGCCCGTAAAGGTGGGTGAAACCTTGGCAAGGGGTGCACCCGTGGCTACGGTTTCCGATACTGCTAATTTACATATAGAGGCCCCTGTAGATGAAGCGGATGCAGCAAAGGTAAGTAAGGGACAGGAGGTCAGAATAATCATGGATGCATATCCCGATAAGGTTTTTTATGGAACCGTCAGCGCCATTTCTCCTGTCGTGCTTGGAAAAAGACTTGAATCAAAGACATTCAGGGTAAAGGTGGATTTCAAAAACCATCCCCCCATGTTAAAGCTCGGGATGAGCGCCGATGTTGAGATAATAGTAGGTAAGGTCAGAGACAGCCTGATTGTTCCGACACAATCGATAATGGAGGTCAAGGGAAAACGCTATGTCTACATGATATCAGATAACAAGGCCCGGTACAGGGAGGTTCAGACGGGCCTCTATAACTGGAACTTCACGGAGGTCGGCAGCGGCCTCAAAGACGGTGACGTGATCGTCACGAACCCCGACACGCCGGGCCTTAAGGATGGAGTCAGTGTAGTCTATAAAAAAGAACAATAACGCCGATCGCTTAATTTTACGAGGATGCTGGCTGAATGCCCCGACCTTTGGTCGGGAAGCTTCACTGTGTGTTTTGTTGCAGGATCTGGTCGATGCAGTATGAATCCAATTGAGGTTTATAAGAAACTGCCGAGGAAAAACTGTGGAGAATGTCCACAGAAGACCTGTATGGCATATGCCCTTGCCCTGATAAAAGGCGACGCCACGGTGGAAGAGTGTCCTCATACTGATGAAGCGCTACGCAAGGATCTAAGTGAATACAGGGGCAAAGACTGGAGAAACACTTTAATAGATACTTTAAAAAATGATATAAAACATATTGATTTTAATGCTATTTTATCACGCTTAGGAGGAATTGACAAGGACGGCAAGATCATGATCAAATGTCTTGGAACGGATTACTTTATCGACCGAAATGGAGAGATTACAACCCAGGGTCACATAAACCCCTGGATAAAGATCCTTTTGCTCCATTACATAAAAACCGGAGGAGTGGGTGAACCAACAGGTGAATGGGTCTCTTTTTCAGAATTAAAATCAGGCATGGTCAAGGAGACCTCCTTCCGCAGGGACTGTGAAGAACCCCTGCGTCAGCTCCTCGATAACAACCGTGAAGAAATAACCCTTATGATCAGAAGGCTTGGTGGAAGGGAGATACATCACCCATCTGCCGACCATGCATGGAAGCTGTATGCCTTGCCCAGGGTTCCTGTTCTGATCCTATACCGGATGGAGGACGAAGAACTCAATGAATATGGAGAGTCGCATGTCAGAATACTCTTTGACAGATCCGCCGACAGATTCCTCGATGTGGAATCATTGGTCTTTCTTCTCGAGGGGTTTATTCACATAATCAGCCGTCGTTAAACTCGGAAACAGTGACAGACCGGATGCCTGCCGAGGAAAATCTGAACAACAGCCCTGTTTTTTTGCCTGAACGAGGGGGGATTTGAAAGAATTAACCCGATAAAGTTACAATATACAGCTTTACTTTCATCGATCAATCATTCAAGCTTAAAAGGAGAAACAAAATGCCAAAAGGTATCAAGCTGCTGTCTGGAAACGCTAACCAGCCCCTTGCAAAAGAGATAGCAGAGCATCTTGGTGAAACACTTACCAATACCGCCGTCACGGCCTTCAGCGACGGTGAAATTATGGTCCAGATTAACGAGAATGTCAGGGGAGCGGATGCATTTGTCATCCAGCCCACATGCACGCCTGTAAATCACAGTATAATGGAACTGCTTTTAATTATAGATGCCCTTAGACGGGCATCCGCCTCAAGGATAACCGCCGTAATTCCCTACTACGGGTACGGACGCCAGGACAGGAAGGTTCAGCCGCGGGTACCGATTTCCTCAAAACTCGTTGCAAACCTCATTGAAACAGCGGGCACACACAGGGTGCTTGCGATGGACCTCCATGCCGGACAGATACAGGGATTTTTTGATCTGCCCGTAGACCACCTCTATGCCACACCCGTCCTGCTGGATTACATTAGAGAGCGCTACCACAATGGTGACCTTGTCGTGGTGTCGCCTGATGCAGGTGGTGTCGAACGCGCAAGGGCCTTTGCCAAGAGGCTTGGCTGTTCACTGGCAATAACCGACAAAAGACGGGAAAAGGCCAATGTATCACAGATAATGAACGTTATAGGAAATGTGCAGGGCAAAGACGCCCTCATCCTTGATGACCTGATAGACACTGCAGGCACGACGGTTCAGGCGGCCGAGGTACTGATGGATAAGGGGGCAAAGTCGGTATCTTTAGCGTGCACCCATGCAGTCTTATCCGGTCCGGCTGTCGAGAGGCTGAACGGCTCACCCCTGAATGAGGTCATAGTAACAAACACCATCCCCCTTGACAGCAAAAAGGAACAATGTAGTAAAATAGTTGTTCTTAGCATTGCAAAAATCTTTGCTGAGGCTATAAAGAGGATTCATGAGGAATCCTCAATTAGTTCACTCTTTGTTTAGGCTTACGGTTAGAATACGATGAGGAGGATTTGATGGAAAGAATTGATTTAAATGTTGAGGAACGTACTGAGACCGGTAAAGGAGTTGCCAGGGCTCTCAGACGTGATGGATACATTCCTGGCGTTGTTTACAGGGCTGGAAAATCAACAGCCCTTAAGATCAACAAACACGACATAGTACATCTCATAAACTCTACCCTTGGAGAGCAGGTGATGGTGGACCTCAAGTTCTCAAACGGCAAGTCCAGCCTTGCACTCCTGAAGGAATACCAGGTCGATCCGGTTAAGGGTGAGCTGCTCCATACGGATTTCTACGAGGTCTCTCTTAAAGAAAAGGTCCGTGTCACTATAGGGTTGATGCTTCATGGAGAGCCCGTTGGAGTGAAGAAAGAAGGTGGTGTATTACGACAGGTGCTTTCAGAGATAGAGGTTGAATGCCTGCCGGACAATATCCCGCCCCATATTGAGGTCGATGTAACCGGTCTTGGAGCAGGCCAGAATGTTCATGTCAGGGATCTCTCACTGCCTGGAGAAGTAAGGATACTGACAGGCCCGGAAGAGATGATAGCGACCGTCATTGCGGTGAGCGCCGAGGAAGAAGAGGTTGAAGAGGCGGTTGAAGGAGAGGCCCAGGAACCGGAAGTTGTAAAGAAGGGCAAGAAAGAAGAAGGAGAGGAAGAAACCGCATCCGAAAAATAATGTGTGGCTTATTGTCGGTCTTGGAAACCCTGGCAGGAAATACCATAACACACGCCATAATATCGGTTTTGACGTTCTTGAAAATCTTGCCGGAGAGTTACGCTTAACTCCAAAAATCCACGATCTCTACGAATACTTCGAAGGGGTTTATGAGGATAACAGGCTTATCCTTCTCAAACCCCTTACCTTTATGAACCTGAGTGGCTCAGCAGTAAGTGCAATATACCGGAAAAAGCCTGTTATACCACAGCAGACCATTGTAATCCATGATGACCTTGACCTACCGGTCGGTAAAATAAAGATCAGGAAGAAGGGCTCTTCAGGAGGTCACCGCGGGGTCCGGTCAATCATGGAATCCATTGGTTCATCCGAGTTCATAAGGTTAAAGATAGGTATCGGCAGGGCTGTTGATGTACCCCCCGAGGTATATGTTTTAAAGAAATTCACTCCTGATGAGAGAGAGACGATCAGATCATCCATCCAGACCGCATCAGAGGCCGTGCTCGATATCATAAGCACAGGTGTCGATGCTGCAATGAACCGTTACAATAACAGTCAGCAAATATAGAGGGGGCTCTTCAATCAGTAGTACGGCAAGGCTGCCGGACTTACAAGGTAGAGTTTCTCCAGATGGCCCAGGCAACCCCGATCTTTATGTATGGCACGGCGCGCAACCCTCCTGAACATGAATTCTCCTGTAAATGCATACAAACAGTAGCGGAAGAGAGTTGATCCGCCACCGGAGATTCCTGCTTCTTACGGATGGTCCGGTATCCGGAACACAATTTTGTGCTATAATCTATAAAATCATCTTACCCGCATAAGGAGGATACCATGAAAAAGCTTGTAGTTATAGTTTTATCCGTTATATTTTCAGTGACCTTCACCTATAGTTATTCTCTGGCAGTAAGCAGTGGCTCCCTGAAGATAAGCGAGGCATCGGAAGTCCTTGAAGAGATCATGTCCATCCCTGAAAAGGGTATCCCGCCCGCCCTCCTCAAAAACGTTCAGGGTATCGCTATCATCCCCGGAGTGATAAAGGTCGGGCTTATTATCGGCGGCAGACACGGCAGCGGGATTCTTTCCATCAGAGACGAAAACGGCAACTGGACAAACCCCACTTTTATAACAATCACCGGGGGCAGTATCGGCTGGCAGATAGGCGCAAAATCGACTGATATCATCCTGGTGTTCAAGACAAGAAAGAGTATCTCGAATATAATGAAGGGTCAATTCACCCTCGGTGCCGATGTAGCCATTGCAGCCGGTCCTGTGGGAAGAAGTGCGGAAGCGGCAACCGATGCACAGTTAAAGGCAGAGATCTACTCATACTCAAGAAGCAGGGGACTGTTTGCAGGGGTCTCCCTGGAAGGAGCCGCACTATCCATCGACGACAAGGCCAATGTAGAGTTCTATAAAAAAGAAGGAATTCAGGTTAAGGATATATTCTCAAACAGGGGGATCTCTTCATCCAAGGTTGTAGAAAAGCTGCTCAGCCTCCTGTCAAAATATACGAAACCTTAACCCGTCGGTTAAAAACCGGCTACTTCTTCAAGAGTTTTATTGATCTTCCGACTATATTATCGACGGTCAGACCAAACTTTTCATAAATTACCTTATATGGAGCGGATGCACCAAAGCGGTCCACTCCTACAACGTCACCCTCGATTCCTACATACTTATACCAGCTCAATGAAGAACCTGCCTCGACGGCAAGCCTCTTTCTGCAATCATCGGGGAGGACCTTCTTTTTATATCTCTCCGACTGCCCGTCAAAGAGCCTGAAGGATGCCATATTCACCACCCTGACCTTCATCCCCTGCTTGACAAGCCCTTCATAGGCCTCTATTGCGAGATGAACCTCAGAGCCTGAAGCAAGAATAATCAACTCGGGCTTCCCCCCGGAATCGGCGAGTATATAGGCACCTTTTCTGATATTGACCTCCGATGCATAGGTCTTTCTGTCGATAACAGGGACCTTCTGCCTCGTGAGTATCAGGGCAACCGGTCCATTGCCGTGCTGGAGGGCTATCTTCCATGCCTCGCGTGTTTCATTGGCATCTGCCGGTCTTATTTCGGTAAAGTTGGGAATAGATCTCAGAGAGGATAGCTGCTCAACCGGCTGGTGTGTGGGGCCGTCCTCACCGAGTGCGATTGAATCGTGGGTAAACACATAAATAACGTGCTGTTTCATAAGTGAGGCAAGGCGTATTGCAGGTCTCATATAATCGGAAAATATCAGGAAGGTCCCGCCGTATGGAATAATGCCGCCTGTCAGGGCCATGCCGTTGAGGGCTGCTCCCATCGCGTGTTCCCTTACACCGAAGTGGATATTCCGTCCCTTTTTCTTAACTCCGAAAACGGGAAAACTCTTTAAATATGTATTGTTGGACGGTGCAAGGTCGGCAGAACCGCCGATGATATTATGTACCCTCCCGGCAAGGACATTCAGTACCTTGCCCGAGGCCGACCTTGTTGCCATGGGACCGTCCGCGGAACGGAATTCAGGGAGTCCGCTATCCCATCCATCAGGGAGGTTGCCGGTTGTGAATTCCAGGAACCTGTTATACAGGTCAGGGTATTTCCTCCTGTATCTCCTGGTCATTGTTGTCCATTTATTCTCTGCCGCCCTACCCTTGCCTACAGCCTTCTTCATATGCTTCAGCGCCTCTCCGGGCACATAGAACCTCGGGGTCTCGGGCCAGCCGAGGTTTTTCTTTGAAAGTGATACCTCCTCCTCTCCAAGAGGGGCACCGTGAGCTTCCGGGGTTCCCTCCTTGTTGGGACTTCCGTAAGCTATATGGGTTCTTGCAACAATCAGGGACGGCCTCGTCTTTTCCCTCTTTGCCTCTCTGATGACCCGCTCTATTGCCTTGAGATCATTCCCGTCTACACCCTGCACATGCCATCCATAGGCCCTGAAACGGGCGGCAACATCCTCTGTGAATGCAAGATCCGTTGATCCCTCTATTGTGATCTTGTTGTCGGAATAGAGATAAATCAAGTTTCCAAGGCCAAGATGACCGGCAAGGGAAGCGGCCTCGGACGATACACCCTCCATAAGGTCACCATCGCTGCAGATTGCGTAAATATTGAAGTCCACTATTGGAAATCCGGGTTTATTGAAGTATTCCCTCAGATATCTTTCCGCGATGGCCATTCCCACACCGGTGGCAAAGCCCTGGCCAAGAGGTCCGGTTGTTGTTTCAATACCGGTTTCAGGATCATACTCCGGATGCCCGGGGGTTTTGCTCCCCCACTGCCTGAAATTTTTGATATCTTTAAGGCTAAGGGGATAGCCGGTGAGATGGAGAAGGCTGTATAGAAGCATCGAACCATGCCCTGCCGACAGGACAAACCTGTCCCTGTTCATCCAGAGGGGGTTCTTCGGGTTGTGCTTTAAAAACTTATTCCAGAGCACATATGCCATGGCAGCGTCGCCCATGGGCATACCGGGATGTCCTGAGTTTGCCTTCTGTACAGCATCTACTGCAAGAAACCTGATGGTGTTGATACAGAGTTCATCGATCCTCATCTAATCCTCCAAGCGGTTTTTTTAAAAGGAAACATGATGGACTTTTTACAAGTCCATCATAATTGTTAACTGAAATAGCTCACTAACGGCCCTTGGCCGACAGACTCAGACCGGTCTTACAACCACGCCTCTGCCGCGTAAAAAGTCCTTTGCTTCCTTGACGGTATACTCACGGTAATGAAAGATCGAAGCAGCAAGGACTGCATCTGCCTTACCGGCGGTAACAGCCTCGTAGAGGTGCTGAAGTGTTCCTGCCCCTCCGGAGGCGATTACAGGGATACCCACCCCGTCGGAAACCGTCCTTGTGAGTTCAATATCAAAACCATCCCTGGTCCCATCCCTGTCCATCGAGGTCAGCAGGATCTCTCCTGCTCCCAACTCTTCCATATACTCCGCCCATCTTACGGCATCTATACCCCGTGGTCTTCTGCCTCCGTGAGTAAAGACCTCCCACCTCGGGGTTGGGGGTTCCGAGCTGCCGGTACCGAGTTTTAAAGAATTGAGTCCTCTATTGTGCACAAGCCATTCGGGAGGTTCGCCGCTTGCGCCATTACATCTCTTTGCATCTATTGCCACAACTATACACTGGCTTCCAAACCTCTCCGCAGCGAGTCTTATAAATTCGGGATCGCGCACAGCCGTCGTATTTATAGAGACCTTGTCACAGCCGGAGTTAAGGAGATCGCGTATATCGTCAAGATCACTGATACCTCCTCCCACAGTGAGTGGCATAAATACGTCGGTGGCGGTTCTCTCAACTACGTCAAGAATGATCTTCCGCTTTTCATGTGACGCCGTTATGTCAAGAAAGACCAGTTCGTCGGCTCCCTGCTCATCATAGAAGATTGCATTTTCCACAGGGTCGCCGGCATCACGGATATTGACAAAGTTCACTCCTTTGACCACACGGCCATCCCTGACATCAAGGCATGGTATTATTCTCTTTGCAAGCATGATTAAGTTAAACGGATACTATTTACGGTTCCTTTTAGCCTTCGTAATAAAAAGCCCCGCGTCCCTTCTTCGCTTTTTAAAATGGGACAGTACTATTTCAGCTTCATTAAAAGGGAGGGTTACAAAGGAAAATTTATCGAGAATCTGAAGGTCCCTTATTTTTCCACTTGTGATACCGCATTTATCCTCGATAAAATCCACCAGTTTCTTGCGTGTCAACCCGTCCTTCTTGCCCTGCTGCACAAAGAGTCTCGTTTTACCTTTGCTGTCGACAACAACTGCGTCTTTTATTTCGGTATAGCCTTTCTCATCCAGTTCATCCTGGAAGGTATATTCCAGAAGGGCCGCAAGCACATCCACTGGTTCGTTAATGTCCATAAGCTCATTGGCCAGTTCAAGGTATGCATCCCGTGGGCGGGATTTTACAATATCCTTAAGATCTGCTTTAATCCTGCGTTTTTTCATCCTGACGAGATCTTTAACCTTAGGCAGTTTCCCTTTGCGAATATCGGTTTTTGCCTCTCTCCGTATAAACTGCAGTTTCCTGTACTCTTCCGGCGTAATAAACGTTATGGCATTACCCTCTTTACCCGCCCGCCCGGTGCGGCCGATCCTGTGAACATATGATTCCGGATCCTGGGGCAGGGCATAATTGATAACATGCGTGAGGTTTTGAACATCTATACCCCTGGCTGCCACATCGGTTGCCACAAGAATAGTAAGCAGACGTTTTTTGAACTTGTTCAGTATTTTCTCTCTCTGGCTTTGCGACATATCACCGTGTAAAGCATCTGCATCATAGCCTCGCTCTATCAGGTGATTGGCAACGTTGCCGGCATCAATCTTGGTCCTGCAAAAGACAAGACCGTAAAAATCTTCTTCGATATCTATAATCCTGCAGAGGGCCTCGAACTTATCCCCGGCAGAAACCTCAAAGTAGATCTGGTCTGTCTGACTGACCGTGAGTTCTCCTTTGGTTACCTTCATCACATCATATTCGCCCATATATTTTTTGGCGATCTGCATTATTTCCATTGGCATCGTGGCAGAGAACAGCATGATCCGCTTATCCGGCCCGGTGTGATCCATAATTTCCCTGACATCTTCAAAAAAGCCCATGTTAAGCATTTCATCAGCCTCATCCAGAACAAGATAGCTTATCGTATCCAGCTTTAATGTGCGGCGTCTGAGATGGTCGAGTATCCTGCCGGGTGTGCCGACAACAACGTCGATTCCCTTCTTCAGACTTCTCAGCTGCAGTTCTATCGACTGCCCGCCGTAGATAGGGACTATGCTCAACTTCTTCTTCCCCTTTAATGAATTAATCTCGTCAGCCACCTGGATGGCCAGTTCTCTCGTCGGCGTAATAACAAGGGCCTGGACCGTTTTCGACTTCTCCTGCAGGCGTTCAATGATTGGGAGGCCAAAGGCTGCTGTCTTACCGGTTCCTGTCTGGGCCTGGCCGATAACGTCCTTGTTCCCCGCAAGTATGGCAGGTATGGTTTTTATCTGAATTGGGGTGGGTTCCTCAAATCCCTTTTCTTTCAGAACCTTCAATGTCCTTTCAGACAAACCTAAACTTTCAAAAGATTCCATTGATTAATATGATTCCTTTCATTGCTTCCATATTTTTAAAACAACTCACAACATATCCGCTTATTTTAACAAAAACCGTTCATCTATGTAAAAATTCGGTTCTTCCGGAAAACAGTTAAAAAGCAAATAGTTGATGGCGTTCGTAAAACGCAATGATGAACTTTTTAAGAATCCAACAACACTAACCAAAACACACAATGTCATTCCGGCTTGTCCGGAATCGTTCTTTAAGAAGGATTCCGGACTCCCGAATGTGTTCGGGATTGCGGGAATGACTAATGACTGTTATTTATACACAGTCTCTTATTAGACAAAGCAATCAAACAGTATAGTGTTTTATACGAGGATATTGCAGAAAAGATTCCGGACAAGCCGGAATGACGGACGGATCAAGTGTTTTTAATTTTTTTACGAATGAACCTTACTTCTAAATCCCCCCACAGCAGAGACTGCGGGGTACTAAAGAAACAATAAAAGGCTGAAGGGACTCCTGTAACAACAGCGGTTGAAAAAATGGAGTTATTCAGTTAAAATTCACTGGGCACGGATAATGAAGCTCGACTCAGATAGCTACAGGGAGTTGCAACTTAAACTTATCCCTAAGACTAAAAGACTACGGGAGTTTGCATGCAAGAACTTACAGTAGAGCTGGGAAGCAGAAGCTACAGGATTTCCGTCGGGAGGGGCATTCTTGACGGTATTGGAGATGCAGTAAAACAACTTGGCTTTTCCGAAAAATGTGCGATTGTAAGCAACCCGACCGTTTACGGGTTATACGGATCGAGAGTACT
>BDTA01000073.1 GCA_002897935.1 bacterium BMS3Abin08 | reverse complement strand
TGCATTGATATATGTACTTTTTGCGCTCCTGAGAGGGGAAATGGCCCTTGTTTCGGTCTTCCTCCTTTACGGGGTATCTTTTGGTTTCATAGAACCAGCGGAACGGGCCTGGGTTTTCAGGCTTGTGCCGAAGGAGCTGAGGGGCCGGGCGTTCGGTTTTTATCATGGGGCGGTGGGGGTAGCTTCATTGCCTGCAAGCGTTATTTTCGGTCTGATATGGCAGAGGTGGGGCTACGGGTGTGCATTTATGACGGGGGCGTTTCTCTCTGTTGCTGCAGTTGCTGTTTTGTCGGGGGTGAAGGAAAAATGAAAGGCTCCGGTGCAATCCGGCAACGGTGCAGGGCGCCTCTCCGGTCATAATCCGGATGTTCTGTTTCAGAACCTCAGGGTTGCTTTGAGCCGTTTTGTATTAAGGGGCAGATCAAGACCGTCGCCGATCGAGTTGACAACTATGTCAGCCGATCTGACTGCGTCTGTTGCACAGCCCTCTTTGAGGCAGACCGCAACCCCCACCCTCGCCGTAGCAAGCATCCTTCTGTCGTTGTTCCCGTTGCCAAGGGCAAAGACACGGTCCGGGCCAAGAGATTTAACATAATCCTCCTTCTGAATATCATGGTCATTCCCCTGAAGGATCTTAACCGTGCAGGGGATCCCTCCCAGTTCCTCTCCGGCTCTGCCGAATGTGTCTGCCGTGAGGATATGGACCTCGACGTCATCAGATAGTCTGTTTAATCTCTCCCTCACCCCGGGGCATAGCCTCCCATCCTCTGAGAGTGTCCCGGTAAAGTCAGAGACAATGTGCTCGATTTCAACCATACCAAAACCGGGTACGTTTATCCTGATCATTCTCCACTCCTCAGGGTCGGGTGAATAGCCCTTTTTTCTTTTTCCGGTGTCTTTAACCGATATTGTTTACCTTCGAGTATTACTCCGGTACGATGCATCGGATCACCTCCTGTTACATTATACCTGAATCGACTGTTTCAGAGGTAAAATCCGTGCCGCCCGATGTCAAGCACCATTGCTGGGGGAGGTGGCTTTCAGCAGGCAGGTGTTATAAAATACTATAATCATGTTTTCAATTGACGGACATGGAAAAGCATAAACGAACACTTCAGTCCCTTGCCGGATTATCCGTCGGCGATGCCTTCGGAGAAAGATTCTTCCATGTCTCCTCTGATTTGACGGTGTTCCGTCAGCTACCCGATGGACAGTGGGCATGGACGGATGACACCCACATGGCGCTTTCAATCGTAGACGTACTGTTCTCTTGCGGCCACATTGATGAAGATGCGCTTGTGCGCCTCTTTGCAAAACGCTATACCGGGGAGCCATGGCGAGGCTACGGTGGTGGTGCCCGTCGCCTGCTTGCCCTTTATGCCCGGGGTGCTGACTGGCGGGTGGAAGCCCCCCGGTTATTCGATGGCGGCTCCTACGGCAACGGCGGCGCAATGCGTGCAGCTCCCATCGGCGCCTATTTTGCGGGTGATCCTGCACAGGCTGCCGTTGAAGCACAACGCTCGGCATCCGTAACACATGCCCATTTGGAGGGGCAGGCCGGGGCAGTGGCCGTTGCTGCAGCCACAGCCATTATGTCATCAAGCGGCTCCCCTGCCGGCACGGCTTTCCTGCACGAAACCGCTTCGTATGTGTCCCCCTCTGCAACGCGGGACATGATTGAGGAAGCAGCGCAAATTGATGCGGCGGAGTTCCATCGTGCCGTTTCCGTGCTTGGAACCGGACAGCAGGTGGCGGCCTTTGATACCGTTGCATTCTGCCTGTGGGTAGCTGCCCACCATTGCCGGGACTTTGAAACCGCACTCTGGACAACGGTTCGTGGCCTTGGAGACCGGGATACGACGTGTGCGATTGTTGGCGGTATGATCGCCCCGGTCAGAACGGTCCCCCCGGTATGGCTTGAACACCGTGAACCTTTACCTGAGGGGTATTCATTATGAAAAGATGCACCGGATTGCTTTCTCTTTTTGTCATTCCCGCAAGTGAAGCGCGTCGGGAATCCTTCTCGAAGAACGATTCCGGCAGTCCTTAGGCCGGAATCCAGTCTTTTCAATAGGTTCTGGATGCCCGACTACAAACTTCGGGCATGACAAAAATAAAAAATGGCAATTTATACACGGACTCTAATTAGAGTCCGTGTATAAAGTCGAAAAGTTGTCCTTTTTCTGTCATTCCGGCTTGTCCGGAATCTGTCTTTAAGAAGGATTCCCGACTCGCTTCGCTTGCGGGAATGACAAATAACTGCAGTTTATACACAGACTCTAATTAAGTGGAGTTGACATCAACAGGCAAGATTCAGGATTTGTAAGTGGATTTAGACAGTATGTAATTGCCCAGAATCAGGGTGATTACATAGAGTATTACCCCGCCGATTACATCTACAACATAGTGATACCTGCAGTACACGGTGGCGATAATGAGCATAATCGCGGGGGGCAGAAAGATCCATAAAACACGTTTCTCATACCGGTAAGCCATATGCAGAACCGTTAAGGTGATGGCTGTGTGTCCACTTGGAAAGGCATCCCTCTTGATGCCTTCAATCCTGTTCAGGGTGTTGTATATCCATTCAGAGAGTGCATTCCCTTCAAGGGGCTTTGTCTGGAGATGATCAATTACATATCTCGGGCCTAATGCGGGAAAGAGTATGTATCCCACATAGGAGAGGTAGAAGCACAGAAGTATAAAGAAGAGACCGGTGTCGAATTCCTTGTTCCTTCCCTTGAGCTTAAGGACTATCCCAAGTATTATCGGCAGAAAATAGTAGCTGGTGTAACTGATCTGGAGTATATCGGTCAGTACCGGGGAGTTAAACCTTTCGAGCCATACCGTCGGGTATGTGCCAAAGAGGGTGAAGTCCATCCTGATCAGTATGTAATCGATGTCATGCGGGTTTATCCCCGGAATAAGTTCTGTCATGGTATCAAAGACGAGGAATATGGATATAACCGGGAAAATGACATCACGGAAGAGTCCTGTCAATCCTCCCGAGGGGTTGAGCTTAATAAGTAATACCTGTAAAAGCATGAGGGAAAAGTAGGTGATCAGGAGCCTGTCCGGTGATTCTATCGAGTCATAAAAGAATAAGGTCAGGAGGGTAAATAAACCGATAAAGAAGAGGTTTGTCAGGTCAGCGGGTCTTATGGTGTCGAGGTATTTCCTGTACATGGCACAGGATATTATACCCTTTATTATCGTTCGTTTTGGGTTCTTTCATTGAGAGGCGGGGAAGGGATGAAGAAAAAGGGGGGCGGGAGATACCCGCCCCCCTTTTTCTCTAATCATGGATTTCCTTTCGGATTATTTTATTCCGAGCTTTTCCTTTACCGCCTTCCTTGTCCGGAGTTTATCAAGCCAGTCAGCCATATGGGAACCGTCATCGGATACCTCATAGGAGCCTTTCCACAGTTCCCAGTCCTGACCCTGCATGAACCCGCCCATTCTCCAGATTCGGCCCTCATGATGCCATATCTCATGCCAGAGGTTGTCCGCTTCGCTCTTGCCGTTAAACTTGATACCCTCATCCAGTTTTTCCTTCTTGATCGGATCGTAGTACTTCTTCTTGATTGAAAGTACGACGGCATTGTAGACATCGATTACCTTGTCGGCCTTATTGAGGTCACCTTCCGCCCAGCTTCTTACATGGCATTGGGTGCAGACCTTCAGCATATCCTCGCGCTTTGCATCAGGGGATCTGAGGGCAGCACCACCAAAGGCGTCGAGACGGGTATCACCCTTTGACCACCACTTGCCGGGCCCCACATACGCCTTGTATACATCAGGTGCAAACTTCTTTGCAATGCCGAACGGGTTAGGCGCTCCCGTCTTTACCGACTTCAGTGATCCCGCAGGGAGATTGTGGATCTTCTCATATCTCCTTGCGATGTCGGGATCTATCGGGTATCTCTCTTTTCCAGACAGGTACTTTGCCTCAGTCGGCCATGAGAAGGCGGGTTCAAGCTCCCACTTGAGTCTTGCACTTACGTTGTGTGTGCTCTCAACAGCGCCTCCGAAGCCGCTCATATGGCAGGTAGCACACGTCGGGGCCCCTATGTCCCCGGGACCCCACTGTCCGGGTGGCACATTCCAGTTCCATTTCTCGCCGTTTGCCGAGTATATGTTGCCGTGTTTGCTCTCCTCGTAGATCTCTCTCTGTGGATGATCGGGTCCAAGATGGCACTGTCCGCATGTCTCCGGTTTCCTTGCATCTGCAATACTGAACCTGTGTCTTGTGTGGCATGCCGTACATGAACCGACGCTTCCATCGGGATTGAACCTGCCTATCCCTACATTGGGCCAGTTAATCAGCTTGCCCTCCTTGCCTACCTTGATGACGGTGCCGTGACAGTCAAGACAGCCTGCCTCAGCCGTTTCTCTTGAGAAGTTGGCTTTGTAGTTTTTTGTCTGTCCCAGAGTTACACCGTCTTCCACCTTTTCGCCTGAAACTACACCGTACGCAGAGAGAGAAAACAGTCCTGCCTCGTCGTGCATGCTCTCCCTGAACTCCTTCACCGCCTTTGCATGGCAGCTCTCACAGTACTTTGGTGTAACGATTGCCGTTACCCTGAAGCCGTTGTGGTCAAACCCGGCGGGGTCGTCTTTCTTTGCCTGATGGCAGACATAGCACTTCACACCAACCTTGCTGTGCTTGCTCTCTTGCCACTGTTTCACGATGCCGGGCGTTACAGTGTTGTGGCAGCTAAGGCACGGGTCCACTCCAACACTCCCGGCCGTGACTGCCGAGGGCAAGATAATACCCCCGATTGCGAGTACAATTAAAAAGACATGGAGTTTCTTCATAAATACCTCCTCAGAAGTTAGATGTTAACATGCTGTTGCGTAAGAATTTATTTCAGGGGCTACAGGTTATGGTTTGGGCAACAGCCCGTCAAGGATTGATGGTTTCACGTTTTTATCAGCGTCTTCCCAGTTCAGGTAAACCAGGTCGAACTCTATAACCTCCCCCCATTGATTGATTTCCTCCGAGATTTCCTTTAAGAGCTGAGTGCTGTCGGCTTCAAGGACAATGGCAACACCTTTGGGCCCCACATCCTTGACTTCAACCGATGATATCCCCTTCAGCCGTTTGACCAGTCCTCCCTCGACATCCTTGCTCATGGGCACTACGACGGCACCTGCCACCGGCATCCTTTACCTCCTTCCAACACTCCGGTTGTGTTTGTCAGAACATATTTGTTTCAGAATAGTTAAACCCTAACCCCATTTTCCCGAACATGCATGCCCCTGTTTTAATATCCCTTTCCTTTTCTGTTGCAAGTCCTCCAAACCTAAATAGAGTCTGTGTATAAATTGCCATTTTTTATTTTTGTCATGCCCGAAGTCTGTAGTCGGGTATCCAGAAAGCATTGAAAAGAATAGATTCCGGCTTAAGAACTGCCGGAATGACAGATAGAGATATTGACTTTATACACAGACTCTAAATAGAGTCTGTGTATAAACTGCTGTTTTATATTTTTGTCATACCCGAAGTCTGTAGTCGGGTATCCGGAAGTTACTGAAAAGACTGGATTCCGGCCCAACAGACCGCGGGAATGACGGCTCTATTGTTGAGTTTATACACAGACTCTAAATAGTGTTTGTGTATAAACTACAGTCATTTGTCATTCCCGCAAGCGAAGCGAGTCGGGAATCCTTCTTAAAGAACGATTCCCCGAACGCTTTCGGGAAATGATGGAAAAACGATTACTGTTCGACTTTATAGACAGACTCTAAATAGAGATCTATGGTGTTTACAACTATCATTTCATTTATTCTTCTCCTTCTGATGGTGATACCGGCCCAGGGAAT
>BDTA01000072.1 GCA_002897935.1 bacterium BMS3Abin08 | reverse complement strand
CCTGTGATCATCCGCTTCACAGCCTTATATCCTCGATGCTTCTCTTTAGCCCTTCACAGCAGTTGAATAAACCGTCCACTGCTTCCTCAAGATCCTCGGCCCTCCCTTGCTCTGTAGCCGCCCCAAGCCGCTCCGATGCCTCCTCTAAGGAGTTCAGAGCCTCGGTGAGCCGCCTGAGCCTTTCGTTGTAGCCCTCAACGAGTTGATTCATAGAGTCGGCAAGGGGATGCACTGCATCCCCATCCCTGAGCTTTACGTGAACCGTATAATCACCGCCGGAGATCCGCCTCGCTGTTGCAGCAAGCCTGTAAAGGGGACCCGCAACCCTGTGGGAGTAAAGAAGGCCCAGGACGACGATCCCGCCAAGAACAAACAGGGAGGTTGTGGCGTAGATGATGATGCTGTTTCTTAAAAGAACCCCCCTGGATTTCGAGAGGGTCTTCAGCCCCTCGGTGTAGCTCTCCCCCAGCCATATCTGGCTGCTAACGTACAGCAGTGCCCCCGTTACCACTACCCCTGCGGCAATGACGAGTATCACCTTTACCGTGAGTTTTAACGGAAAGTTCTTCGGGATGACCCCTAATGTGAGCATTTACCCTGACCTCCTTCAGTATTATTTATCGGCCGGACCGGAGAAAACTTTAGTGGAATTACGGTTGGAGAAGAGTGTTTTCACTGAATAAAAATGAGGAGTGGAGTTAAGGGCTTAAGTGGTCAAACCCAGAGCCTTTTATCCACTGCTACGGAGGTCTCCGGTCTGTGTTTTATGATTTTGTTGTTGTGGCTTCTTCTCCCTTGAATCAACAAGTATAGTGACCGGCCCGGCATTTGTCAGGGATATCTCCATGTACTCCCCGAAGATACCGGTGGATACGGGCAGCCCTTCCCCTGTGAGTCTATTGGTGAAAAGTTTGTACATCTCCCGGGCCTTACCGGATGATTCAGCATTATCAAAGGAGAGCCGTTTACCCTTTCCGAGCCTTGCAGCAAGGGTAAACTGTGATACAACGAGCAATTCACCCCCGATCTCCTTGATAGAGAGGTTCATCCTCCCCGAGGGATCATCGAATACCCTCAGGACCGGGATCTTTTTGCACAGGTAGTTAACGTCTTCAACCGTATCTCCCCTGACCACACAGAGGAATACAAGCAACCCCCTCCCAATGCGGGAATACACCCTGCCGTTTATTGCCACGGATGCATCGTTAACCTTCTGCAGGAGCGCCTTCATAACGCGGTTAAGCTATTCTCTTCTCCCACTCAACGGCACTTTTGTAGTAACGGAAGCTTCCTTCCATCTCCTTGAATTCCCTTGTATGGATCCGGAGCCTGCCATTGCTGTTACGTCTGATGCCCAGCTTGGCATGCAGCATTTCATGGTAGACCACATACTCAATAAAAAACAGCGGAACCCTTACACTGTCCAGCATGGGGTTGATCCTGATGGTCCCTGTTTCAGCGTTGTAACTGCCCAGGGTGCGCTTACGTACGGACCTGGCCGGCGAACGTCTACCCCAGGTTATATTTGCCCTTACCTCGTCCGAGAAATACTCCCTGTTGAGTTTGTCGAATATCTTCTCCAGGTTATAGACCCGCCCAAGCGGCTCGATCCTGTCTGAAATGTGTGGCCTTTTCTTTATTTTCCATTTCTTGCGCCTGAAGAAATCATCGATGAGGGGGGTCTTTCTTGAGGGGTCCCTGACCAGATCCGCTATCTCAAGGATTACGTCCAGTGGCGCCTCGGTAAAAACCCTTTGAATTCTGAGAACTATTCTTCCCCTTGATTCCCTGAAGCTTATTATATTTGTCCTGTTGTCCGTCAGGGTTATATCGACCTTCCTGCCCACGGCCCTCTCAATTATGCCCTTAATGTTCATAACTACACCTCTGTTTCCATTAATGATAAATACTCCCTCTATGGACGATGACTTCTACATCTATTAAGATACAAAAACGACCTGTTACATTTCAATTTACAGGCCCGCCATGGTGTAAAATAAGAGGCTCTCTCGTGTTTTTTCTAAGACAGGCTTAACATTCAATTCAACATTAACCACAACACACAATGTCATTCCCGAATGCGTTCGGGATTGCCAATAAACCTCGAAACAGGATGAGGAGATGGAGATATGAGGGCATTGAAGGCACAAAGAGAGGACCCGGAAGTAAGACAGAGGACTTCTCAGGTGCACATACGGCGCCCTATGGCCGGCCAAAGGGGACCTCGTCAGGGCTTACTGCGGGAAGCTCTGACAGCTCTTGCCTTTATGGCTACCCTCCTGTGCCTGGGACCGTCGAATTCGCAGAAGAATATGGACTGCCAGGTTCCAAGAAGAATCTTTCCCTTTTCTATAAAGACATAGGTGGACGACCCGACCAGGGACGATTTTATATGGGCATCCGCATTGCCTTCCATGTGACTGTATCCGGCATCCCTTGGGATTAAACGTGAGAGCGCCTTCATAATATCCCTTCTTACAGAGGGGTCGGCCCCTTCATTAATGGTGACTGCCGCAGTGGTGTGGGGAACGTACAGATAACATATGCCATCGGTTATTCCTGTCCTGTCGATAACCTCCTGGACCTGGGATGTTATATCAATCATGTCTGTTCTTGAGCCGGTCTTGACATTTATGTACTTAGTCATCGCTGCCTCCGGGGTCTTCAAATATAATATCATAAAATTTTTCGTCAAATATCTCAAGATCGACCCTGAGGGCATAAAGCGGGGGACAATCCCGGGACTCCGCGTGTTTCCGGATCTTGACCAAATCCTTCTCTGTTGTGAGTATTACCTCTGCTCCCGCCCTGTCAGCCCTCCGCAGAATCATGTCGAAATCCTCCCCGCTGTATAAGTGGTGGTCTCTGAAAGGCACATGCCCGGCAATGCCCAGACCTATACCCCTCAGTGTCTTGAGAAAGTTTTCCGGCGACCCGATTCCCGAGAAGGCAAGGACCTTCTTCCCCTCAACCCGTGCAAGAGAGAGGGATTGCCCTCCCGGTGTAACGAGCCCCGAGGGATGGTAATAGGAGTAGAATATCCGTGCGGAGGTATTATAACGCCTGATATCGGATTCAAGGTCCGCCCTTTTTTCTCTGGAATGGTTTATGAGGATAATATCCGCCCTTTCCATGGCATCTAAAGGCTCTCTCAGCCTGCCAAGGGGCAGGAGCCTGTTATTTCCAAAGGGACGATTGGCATCAATCACGAGTATATCCATATCACGCTCAAGTTGCCAGTGCTGATAGCCGTCGTCCAGGATAAAGATATCCATCCCGCCTGCAACAAGGCTCCCCCTGTAGCGGTTCCTGTCCTTAACTATCCAGACACCCTTTAGCCTGGTGGCCATATAGTATGGCTCATCGCCTGCCGCCTCCCATCTGATAAGGGGGCCGTTGCCTATACTGACCAGGGCTGAGTCCTTTGCCCTGCCCCGGTATCCACGGGTGAGTATGCAGGACCTCAGGCCCCTTTTTACCGCCTCGGTGACAAGGGATATGACAAGTGGAGTCTTTCCGGCCCCCCCGAGGGTGATATTGCCAACGCTTACCGTTCTTGCATAGAGACGTCTCCTTCTGGAAGTCTTCAGAGATCTGTCGACCCTGTAGCCCAGATAGTATAGATACTCTATCGGAGACATAGATATATAATACAATATTCACCTTGTTTTAAAGGATTGATGTACTATTGATGAACCCGCCTCCTATAAATTGGAACTTCTCATTTACAACTCTTCCATAATTACTGGAATACTCCTTATAATAGAACAGGCTTACCGGGCCGGCAATACCGATCCCCTCCCTGCTTCAGGCATGCCTAAGCCCGGTCTTCCATACAGCGATCATATAAGTCCCGGGACGGGTCTTTTCAGGAGGATGAATGTGGAGAGTTTTTCTTTAAATGATTACACGCGCGGTCCTAAAATCGCCTATTTCTCCATGGAGATAGGGCTCAGAAGTGACATCCCAACCTACAGTGGCGGGCTCGGGGTGCTTGCGGGGGACACAATCAGGTCTGCTGCCGATCTGAAACTCCCCATAGTGGCAGTGACGCTGCTTACCAAGAAGGGATATTTCCGGCAGGATATCGACGATAACGGCCGGCAGATAGAATCACCTGATGACTGGAACCCCCGCGACTTCATGTCTCCCCTCGGGGATAGGGTAAAGGTGTTTATCGAGGAAAGGGAGGTTTATGTCGGTGCATGGGTCTATATTCAGAAGAGTGTCACAGGTGGGATGGTGCCGATACTTTGCCTCGATACCGATATCGAAGAAAACCATGAACAGGACAGGTCTATAACCCACTATCTTTACGGTGGTGACGAATCATACAGGTTAAAACAGGAGATAGTCCTGGGGATCGGCGGGGTAAGGATGCTTGACAGTCTCGGGTTCGAGATCAGGAAGTATCATATGAACGAAGGGCATTCAAGTCTCCTGATCCTTGAACTTCTCAGGAAGTTCAGGAAGGATATTGAAGAGGTCTGGGATGAACATCTTGTCTGGGATATTGAAAAGGTCAGGGGGCTTTGTGTCTTTACCACCCACACCCCCGTTAAGGCCGGGCACGACAAATTCTCCTATGAACTCGTGGAGAGGATTCTCTGTGACGTGGTTCCCATCGACGTTATCAAGGAATTCGGGGGGCAGGAACGTCTGAACATGACAATGCTGGCGCTTAATCTCAGCAACTATATAAACGGGGTTGCAAAAAAGCACCGCGAGGTCTCACAGAACATGTTCCCGGGATATGAGATTCATGCCGTCACCAACGGTGTTCATTCATACACATGGACCTCTGACCCCTTCAGGAGGATTTACGACAGGTATCTGCCGGGATGGGCCAATGAACCGGAGATATTTGTAAGGGTGGGAAAGATTCCCAAAGAGGAGATCTGGGCTGCCCACATGGAGGCAAAGAGAACCCTGATCGACACTGTCCGCGAAGATACCGGGATGCAGATGAGCGATGAAGTCCTCACAATCGGTTTTGCCAGACGTGCAACCGCATACAAACGCGCTGACCTTATTTTTTCCGATATAGACAGGCTGGTGGAGATAGGCCAGGGGAAGATACAGATTATATATGCAGGCAAGGCGCACCCAAGGGATGAAACGGGGAAGGGGCTGATCAAGAGGATATTTGAAATCTCCGAAAGATTAGGGGACAGGATCAGGGTGGCCTATCTCAGGAACTACAACATGGATCTTGCTCTGAAGATGGTTTCAGGGGTGGATGTTTGGTTAAACACACCCTTAAGACCATACGAGGCCTCAGGCACAAGCGGGATGAAGGCAGCCCATAACGGTGTGGTGAACTTCAGTGTCCTCGACGGATGGTGGATAGAGGGGCATATTGAGGGGTACACGGGTTGGGCGATAGGTCCCCCACCTGATGTGCCGGCCGATCCTTCAAGGGATGCCGAAGACCTTTACCTGAAACTTCAGAATACCGTGATCCCCACATATTATGAAAACAGAAAGGGCTGGATCAAGATGATGGAGAATGCAATCGGGAAGATAGCCTATTACTTCAACTCACACAGGATGATGAGAAGGTATGTAACAGAGGCATATATCAGGTAGGGAAGGGCGCTTCTTAAAGGTCTATGCACCCGGCGCTTCCGCAACATCTCCAGAATCACAGACACTTTCTGTTTGAATAAAATGGATATGCCATGTTAAAATCTATCTTCTTTGACCTTCGTAACCATAAGACACCCAAGTGCCCGAAATCCGGGCGCAATTGTATAATTTCATATCCTCGCTCTACCGGTCTTGAAGATTTCCAGGCCTGACCGTTGCTTTAAGGGCCTGAAAAGCATCATATAAAGAATAACTATAGTCTGTGTATAAACTACAGTTATTTGTCATTCCCGTAAGCGAAGCGAGTCGGGAATCCTTCTTATAGAACGATTCCGGACAAGCCGGAATGACGGAAAAACGACTACAGCTCGACTTTATACACTGACTCAATTTAGGGAAAGGAAAGAGCAATGACAGAGGTTGTGCCTTTTAAGGGTGTTGTCTACAATACCGAAAAAATAAAGGGTGATGACGTTGTATCTCCCCCCTATGATATTATCAGCCCGGAGGTAAAGGATGAACTCTACAGAAAGAGCCCTTACAATTTTGTAAGGGTCGATTTCGGCAAGACCTATGATACGGACAGCGATCAGGAGAACAGATATACCAGGGCAAGGAGGTTTCTCACGGAGTGGCTCCGGGAGGGCATCCTTATCCAGGCAGAGAGGCCCCTTTTTTATGTTTGTAAGGTCAGTTACACTATCGAAAACAGACAGGAAGTAATGAGGGGAATCTTCGGCCGGGTATATATCACGGACCTCTGTAAAGGGGTTTATCCCCATGAGGCAACACACTCCAAGCCCAAGGCTGACAGGCTCAGTCTCATTAAACACTGCAATGCAAACCTCAGCCCCATCTTCTCTATCTATAACCGTCGTGATTGCAACCTTGGAGGCATTTTTGAAAGGACCTGTTCGGAGAAACCATATATGGAGGCGAGGGACCTCAACGGGGCCCGGCACAGGATGTGGCTGCTCGATGACCCCGATGATATCTCCTTTATACAGGAGAAATTGAGAGGCCGGCCGATCTATATTGCAGACGGACATCACCGGTATGAAACGGCCCTTGATTACAGAAATGAGATGATGAGAAAAAACCCCTCACATACAGGCAGGGAGCCCTACAATTATGTCCTTATGTATCTTGTGAATATTGCTGACGGAGGATTGACCGTCCTGCCTACCCACAGGCTGGTGAAGAGACTCTCCCACAAGTCAGGCTCCGTGAAGGACAGTATCATCAAACCCCTCGAGAGGTACTTCATACTGAGGAGGATCGAAGACGTGGCCGGAATTGTCAGGGAGATCGAGGGGAATCAACATACCATTGGTCTTGCCCTCAATGGTGACAAGTCAGGCTATGTGCTGAGATATACGGGGGATAACCTCTCCGGGACTCCCGGGGTCCTCAGGGATCTCGATGTGACCGTGCTTCATGAATTGATCCTGAAAAGGATCTTCCGGGTTGAAGAGGTTGCCTTTGAGATGGACACTGAAACCACGTTACGGCGGGTTCGGACCGGTGAATTCCAGGCTGCGTTCTTTCTCAGGCCAACCAGCGTTTCAGAGGTTGAAAAGGTATCCCTTACATGTCTCCGCATGCCGCCAAAATCCACCTATTTTTATCCAAAGATACTGACCGGTATGGTGATAAACAGGCTTGACATTGAGTAGTACTAAGGGGTAAGCTTTGTTCTGGGTTATCAGATAAAAATATCTTCAGAAATTTACCAATAAGGAGGCCATTATGGCGGTTAAGGTCGGGATTAACGGGTTCGGCAGGATTGGGCGCAACTTTTTCAGGACCTCTATGGAACAGGACGATTTTGAGATTGCAGCGATCAATGACCTTACAGATGCAAAGACCCTTGCACATCTCCTGAAGTATGACTCGGTCCACGGGATCTTCTCCTCCGATGTCTCTGCAACTGATGATTCAATAGTCGTTAACGGGAAGGAAATCAAGGTTACGGCGATTACCGAACCCTCAAAGCTCCCCTGGAGGGAGACAGAGGTGGAATTCGTAATCGAATCCACCGGGAGGTTCAGGGACAAGGAGACGGCATCACAGCATCTTGATGCAGGTGCCCGGTGGGTTATCATATCGGCACCGGCAAATGACCCCGATATCACCGTATGTCTGGGAGTGAATGAGGAATCCATGGACATACATAACCACCGGATTATCTCCAATGCATCCTGTACCACGAACTGTCTCTCCCCTGTAGCTAAGGTGCTGAACAACGAGTTTGGTATTACAAGGGGATTAATGACCACTATTCATTCTTATACCAATGATCAAAGAATCCTCGACCTCCCACACAAGGATCTCAGGCGGGCCAGGGCTGCAGCGATGAATATGATTCCCACCACCACCGGAGCTGCAAAGGCGGTAGGGCTGGTGTTGCCGGAACTCAGGGGCAAACTGGACGGGATGTCCATCCGCGTACCCACACCGAATGTGTCTGTCGTCGACCTGGTTGCCGAACTCTCAAGGGATGTTTCCCTGGAAGAGGTCAACGCTGCACTGAAGAACGCTGCCGAAGGTCCACTCAAGGGTATCCTGCAGTACTCGGAGGAACCACTCGTCTCAACGGACTTCAACGGAAACAGCCATTCATCGATAGTGGATGCCACCATAACAAAGGTACTGGAGAACCGTATGGTTAAGGTTCTTGCATGGTATGACAACGAGTGGGGATACAGCAGCAGGCTGCGTGACCTCATACTGTATATTATAAAAAACAGATAAACCAAGGTAACCGGAGACAGTTAATGAAAAACAATCTCAATCCATCCCCGATCAAGGATGTCATCGGAAAGCTTACGATAGAAGACCTTGATCTTAAGGGAAAGAGGGTCTTTGTGAGGGTGGATTTCAACGTACCCCTCGACGAAAACCTCAATATTACAGATGACCGACGTATACGTTCGTCACTCCCAACCATAAACTATGCCATCGATGAAGGGGCAAAGGTTATTCTGGCCTCTCACCTCGGAAGGCCAAAGGGAAAGGTGAATCCCCGGGACAGCCTCGCCCCGGTTGCCAAGAGGCTGCGGAGGCTGCTTAACAAGGAGGTGATTTTCTCTCCTGACTGTGTAGGACATCAGGTAAAGAACATCATCGATAAGATGCAGCCCGGTGATGTTATAGTTCTCGAGAACCTGAGGTTCCACGAAGGGGAGGAGGCAAATGATGAAGGCTTCGCCAAGGGGCTTGCAGAACTTGCCGATTACTATATTAACGATGCATTCGGAACGGCCCACAGGAACCATGCCTCGATTGTGGGTATCCCAAAGTTCATTCCTTCGGCTGCCGGTTTTCTCCTGAAGAAGGAAATAGAGTACCTGAAAGGAGTGGTTAACAATCCTGTCCGTCCCTTTGTGGCCATCCTCGGTGGTGCAAAGGTCTCCGGCAAGATAGGTGTCCTTGAGAATCTCGAGGCAAATGTGGATAAGGTACTGATCGGCGGAGGCATGGCATATACATTCATCAAGGCAATGGGTTATGAGGTTGGAGATTCTCTCGTTGAGAAGAATATGCTTGAGACGGCACAGAGAATCAGGAAAAAGCTCAAGGCCAGGGGTGTGAAGTTTTACCTTCCCGTGGACTGTGTGATAGCCCATGCCCTTGAACCCGGGAGTGAGACAAAGATTGTCCCAACCCTTGAGATCCCACCGGGATGGAAGGCCCTTGATATCGGCCCGGCAACGGCCAGGCTCTTTTCAGAGGCGCTGCAAAACGCAAAAACAATACTCTGGAATGGACCGATGGGGGTATTTGAGGTTGATGCCTTCTCCAGGGGAACATTTGCCGTTGCCCGCTCTGTTGCAGATGCCTATGCCCTGACCATTGTGGGTGGAGGTGATACCGACCTCGCCGTTCACCAGGCAGGTGTGTCTGACAGCATATCCTTTATCTCCACCGGTGGAGGTGCCACCCTCCAGCTCCTTGAGGGCAAGGAACTACCGGGGATAGCGGCACTAACCGACAAGAAGAGCTGAGGGAACGGAAGCCGGCCATATACCGAATGATTTCGACCTCACAGCAGCCACATTCCCGCACCAGGCGGGGCCCTTTCAGGCAACCTGTAAACCCCTGGCCGCCTTTACCCCCAAACCCGATGCAAGGAGCCTTAATCCATGGCAATCTATAATAATTATTATTTAAAAATAATCCTGCTATGCCTTCCCCTGATACTCCTTTCCGGATGCAGCAATGTAAAAGTATATGATATAGGGGAGAGGGTGGAAGACTTCACCCTTCCATCTCTAAATGGAGACGCAGTAAGTCTGAATGATTACAGTGGACGGGTCATATTTATTGAATTCTTCAACACATGGTGACAATACTGCCGGATTTCTTTCCCCGGGATAGGGAAACTGGCCGGAAGGTTTTCAGGCAACCCCGATGTAGTCTTCCTTGCAATAAACCGCGGAGAGGATGCCGATAAAGTAAAGGAGTTTGTTGAGAAATACAAAAAGAACTGGCCTGTGCTCCTTGACAGGGACATGAAGGTATACAGCAAGTTCATATCAAAGGGGGTCCCAGCGTTCGTTATAATTGATTCCCGGGGCCGGCTCGCCTACAGGCAGGTCGGCTGGGCGGATGAGCTTATCAATGATTTTGATGATGAAATAAAAGAATTACTCGCCAATTGATTAGCGGCTAAAATCCCGCAAGGTCAGCACATGGCTGTCAGTTGAAAAAGCCGTTAACTGTCATCCCTGAAATGAATTCAAGGCAGGTTCTGAACCTGCTTCAGTTCTATACGGAATGACATTTCATGCGTTTTCAGGACCGTGATACATCATCAGGATCCCGCATACCCCCATAGGCCTCCTCCTGAGGCTCCCGCTTGAAGGCAAGATAACCTATAAGAACCAACTGCACCAGGGGCACGAAAATCAGCAGGCCGACCCACCTGTTTATCCAGAGGCTGGTACAAATTCTCATCCATACGATAACACAGAGGACTAAATCGACTATACATACGACAAAGAGTGCCGCAACCATATAGACGTTGGAATAAAGCAGTGGTATTAACCCCGACAGGGGCAAGAGGAAAAGCACCCCCCACCACCAGGGCTTTCCAGCCGCGCTCACCAGGGGAAAGACATTGAGAGCGGGCACCCAGGCAAGCCATGCAGAGGAGACTCCGAGTTTGCGGCTGAAGAGATAAAGGCACAGGGCATAGTAGAGGTGGAGAACTACCGGTATGCCTATAAAGAGGAGGATGAACGCAGTCCCCCGTGACGGGATGTCGGAGAGAGCCCTTAAGCCTTCACGTAACCTCCCCTGCAGTCTCTTTGCCTTGGCCGAGAGAAAGGGACCGGCGGTGTATACAATTGTCCTGTCAAGCTTGAGCCCGGGTTCTTCCTCTATGACTACCACAGGGCCTTCTCTCTTCTCGCTGTCAGGAGGGGGATAGTCGGTGATATGAGTCGCTCCCCTCTTATCCGTCCATTTATACAGCTTCTCTGAAGCTGCGTTCCGTGCACTGAAAAGCTGAACAACAAACAGAAAAACAATGATCAAAAAAACTGAATTCGTCAAACTCTTCTTGATGATTACCATAGCTTCTCCTTCCCTGGCCTTTTACTATACTAATAAAATGTTATATATTAAATCATGTTTTTAAATGAAAGAGAGGGGTTCCTTGACACCGCGGTCAGGGCTGCAAGGCTTGCAGGTGAACTTATTCTCAGAAACCTCGGCAGGGTCTCAAAAAAGGACATCGGGCTGAAGCAGGCGTCGGATTTTGTTACGCGTGTTGATAAAGAGTCGGAGGAGATAATTGTCGGTACAATTAAAGAGGAGTTCCCCAACCATGCCTTTCTTGCCGAAGAATCCGTTAAAGAGGCCGGAACCGGCGGATACCGCTGGATAATTGACCCCCTGGACGGTACTACAAATTATATCCATGCATATCCTGTCTTCTCTGTCTCAATAGCGCTTGAATATGCCAAAGAGATAGTCATGGGTGTTATCCTTGATCCCCTGAGGGATGAACTCTTCACTGCAGAGAAGGGCAACGGGGCCTTTCTGAATGAAAACCGAATAAGGGTATCCGGAACCCGCACCCTGAAGGAGAGTCTCATAACAACGGGATTTCCCTTCCGCAACAAGGATATCATTGATGAGTACCTCGAACTCTTCAGAAAACTGTTTCTCCGGGCAAGTGACCTAAGAAGGGCCGGCTCCGCTGCCATCGACCTTGCCTACCTTGCCTGTGGAAGATGTGATGCATTTTTTGAATTCGGTCTCAGCCCATGGGACATAGCTGCAGGAAGCCTTATAATACAGGAGGCCGGCGGAATTGTAACCGGTTTCAGCGGGAGGCCCGATTACCTGTCAACAGGCAACATAGTAGCCGGCAACCCCTTCCTTCATGGAGAATTATTGAAAGAGGTAATGAGTGTATTTGCAGGGCCGGCCCCCCCTTAACATCTCTATGGCAAGAAAATGGGGGCCGGAGCAAACCCTGTTATAAACCTCAAATACTCAAGCCTATATATCCCCTATGGCATAATATTCAGGCTCTTTCGTGTTTTAGTTGAAGACAGGCTTTAAATTCAACTAAATATTAGCCACAACGCACAGTGTCATTCCGGCTTGTCCGGAATCGTTCTTTAAGAAGGATTCCCGACTCCCGAATGCGTTCGGGATTGCGGGAATGACTAATGACTGCAACAACAGAATCCTCCTGCATGACAAATTATTGACGGCATCTTACATAATATTCCCCTTTTATGCTTAAAATATCTCCCCAAACGAGTCCGCACCCCTCGCCGTGCCATTTGAAATAATATAGGCACAAGGCATTAAAGTTTTCTTTAATTTCAGCAAGTTAAATTGCTCTCCGGCTTAATGGCCCACCCCTTCATTATTGCACTGGAATAATAATTGCAATTCTTTGCCGCATAAACCGGGTAGAAGCATGATTGAAGATATAATATACACTACACTAAACACGAAAACCCTCATCACTGTATTAATAGTTTTATCTGCCTATGTATTGGGTCACCTTGGAGGGAAACGCACCGTTTCAAGAAGGCATTACGTCACCCAGATCGACAACCCCGCTATAAACAGAAAAAGCTCGCTGGAAGCCGTTGCCGACCGGAAAGTAAAAGATCTCAAATCTGAAATTAACAGATTGAGTGATGTAAACACCCGCTATCTGAGATTCATTATTAATTTCCCGGGGATTGTAAAAAATCTCTATTCCACC
This sequence comes from bacterium BMS3Abin08, assembly GCA_002897935.1. Classification (NCBI taxonomy): domain Bacteria; species bacterium BMS3Abin08. The sequence goes on along the minus strand of BDTA01000072.1, from coordinate 22,897 downwards.
ACAGACCTCAAGGAACTTACAACCACCCTCACCCGGCTTACAAGAGATATCATCCCCGCGGACCTGATAGAGATTTACCTTTTCGACCGGCAGAGAAAGATCCTGAAAAAGATTAACAATGGAAGCAAAAAACCCTGGGAGGTAACATACTCAATAGGTGAAGGCCTTGTCGGAAAGGCCGCAGAACACAGGACTATAAAGGTCAGGGGAACAAATGGAAACGGGATTATGGGAGACTCCATCCAACGCAAAACAACCGGCGTACAGGTCAAAGACGATGAGAGGCTCTGGATGGCCTCCCCTATTGTTTTTAAGGATCAGATCTTTGGTGTTATTAGCATCGGAAAGGTCAAAAATTCCTCCAACAATGAAAAACCCCTCCTTAAACTGATTTCTGATATTGCCGGCGTTACACTCATAAACCAGAGCCAGTTGAAAGGATGGCAGGACGAAGCAACCACAGACCCCCTCACAGGTCTGTACAACCGCCGGTTCTTCTATCGCAGGTGCTTATCACTGGCGGAGATATCGATCCGAGAGGGGACGCCTCTTTCATTTTTCATCTTCGATATTGACCACTTCAAACATTACAATGACACCAACGGGCACCCCGCCGGAGACCGTCTTCTGAAAGAACTGAGCAGGCTGATTCTTGCAATCACCCGCAAGAGTTCTGTAGCAGCACGCTTCGGGGGAGAAGAATTCATTGTTATGCTACCTGGAATCTCCAAGGATGATGCCTACATTTATGCTGAACGCACAAGAACCGGGATCTCGGAGCACCCCTTTCCCTTCCACAGAACTCAACCCCTCGGGTTCATCTCGATCAGCGGAGGGATAGCCACATTTCCACAGGATGGCGACAGCATTGAGACGGTAATAAAAAAGGCGGACGACGCACTCTACGAGGCCAAAAAAAACGGCAGAAACAGTGTAGTCATACACAGGGACCTTGCCTTTACTCATTAATTAAGACGGCGGAACCCCTCCAGCCTCAATCATGCCGCCATTTTTGACACCGGAACCCTCTTTACAATGCACCTTGCCTTCATCCCCGACCTTTGCTCGGAGGGCTTTACCGCTGGATTATCCGGTTTTTATTACTGCGCTTGCTGTAAAAAATGCCATTTACAAGCATTATAAGGGAAAATCCGTCTTCAAAAAACCTGATTCTATTAACACAGCCATAATCCTGCTCAATCCTGAAGATGTTCTCGAGTGGAAGGCCCATAAGGTGCGCAAGCAGCACCCTGTTGACACCACCATGGGAGACAAGAAATACCGTCTCCCCCTCATGCCGGTCCAACACCCCCCTTAGGACCCTTCTTACACGTATGTGAACCTCCAGGGTACTCTCACCACCCGGAGGACTAAAGTTCAGGGGATCCTCTTTCCACTTTTTAAATTCATCAGGATATCCCGAGGCAATCTCCTCAAAGCTCATACCTTCCCATACCCCGAAGCCCCGCTCCCTCAGGCCCTCCCGGATCAGTGTCCCTAAATTGAACTCCCTTCCTATTATTGCAGCCGACTCTCTTGCCCTGATAAGGTCGGAACTGTAAATGACATCCGGCAGATACTCCGCTGATCTGAGCCCTTTTGCAAGCTCACGAACCTGCCTTCGTCCCTCTTCAGAGAGTTCCACGTCAATGTGACCCTTGTAACGTTCTTCATCGCCGTCCACTGTGTGGCCATGCCGTATTAGATATATGGTTGTAACCCGGGCCGCCTCCATTACCTTATCCTCCGGGAGATCGCCCTGAACTCCTCTGTCCCCGCAACCTTCAGAACCTGAAAGAGGACGGTCTCCGCACAGGTAATCACGGCCCCGGCATCCCTCATGAACTCAATGCCGGTATTGCTGTCCTCCGCCTTGCGCGAGGTGACGGCATCTGATACAACATGCACCGAATAGCCCTCCTTAAGCAGTCCCAGGCAGGTCTGGAGCACACATACGTGAGTCTCCATCCCGGTGAGAACAATCCTTCCCCTCTTTAGAGATCCGAGGGAGTCCATGAATGACCGATCATCACAGCAACTGAAGGTTATTTTCTCAAGGGGACGGTTCTCCTTCAGTGCCGACCTGATCTCATCCACGGTGCTGCCGAGCCCCTTTGGATACTGCTCGGTAACGATCACCGGGATACCGTGCAATTCTGCCAGATCGATAAGATGGAGACAGTTCTCTATAACCCGCTGCCTTTCCTCCATGACGCGCGCGAGCCTCTCCTGGATGTCAATGATTACAAGAACGGCATCCTCTTTCCCGATTAAAAACCTCTCAATCCCTTGTTTCATTTCTCAACCATCTCAATAATCTCCACTATTTTATCAACGATGATCCCGATCACCCGCTCGCCCTTCTCGGGGGTTGCCTTGCCGGGATTGCCCCATACCCCTCCAGGCCAGTACTTCAGCTTGTCTCTCACCACGAGGGGCTTCGGAAACTTAGGATACTCCTCTTTTGAACGTCCCTTTACGAGTTCGGGCCTGAGGGTAAGAACCAGGGAGGTCTCTATCTCTCCTGCATGCGAGTCGTTTTCCGTTTCGGCGACCCCCGCGATCTCCTTCCAGAGGATCTCATAGGGTGAGACAACGGCAATCCTTACATCGTGCTCATCCACCAGCATCTCCGCCACCTCCTTAAGGGCATTCATATGAAGCCCGCCGCCGTGTCCGGAGACGAGGATAAAGTTCCTGATCCCCTTGAGATGGGCGTCCCTGATGATGTCCGCGGCAAGGCGCCTGAGGGTCTCCGGCGTGATCGTGATTGTGCCGGGATGCATCTTCGTTGAGGTGCAGACCCCATAGTGAAGGGGGGGTGCAATGAAGACCTCTTTCCTCTCTTCAACCCTTCTGAGGACCTCAACTGCAATAATTGTGTCCGTGCCCAGGGGCAGGTGTTTCCCGTGTTCCTCGACGGTACCGAAAGGTATGACCAGGGTCCTTGTCCTGCGAAGCCCCTTTTTAAACTCCTCCATGGTGATTTCTTCAATATTCATTCCGCCTCCCGGAAGAATTTATTGTAACCGGAAGACCGTATTCAGCCACCAAGCACCTCTTCCACAATCTCCACAACACGGGGGTTGCTGTCCCGAAGGAGGGGCCTGAGTTTCTCAATGGCATCACTATCTCCGGTAAGTCCCATCAGGTATGCTGCATCTCCCCTAACAGTGGGGGATTCCGCACTCAGCAGTGGCACAAGAGAAGGCACGGCCAGACTCACAACCTGAGGCCTTTCCCCGGCGAGTTCCTCCATTAGCGCCGTTATGCCGATCCGCACCCTTATCCTTTCATCGCTTATAAGGTCACCGACCATGGAGTAGAGGGTGCTGTCGTGCTTAAACATATCGATGATATTCTCAAGGAATCCCCGCTCCATGTAGTCGGCTATCATCTCCCTGAGTTCACTTTCAGAATTCATTATACCCGTACCCTTTCAAAAAACCAACCCTTGTAACTTTCCCTATAAATAATATATTATTACCATCACTATGATAAAGCCCTATATTACAACAGGCATAGGGAGCCTCCCCTTTCATGATCCGGAAGCGGCAGCGGAGTTCGTCCTGACTCACTGTGATATACCGTTCTGGCCGCAACTGCCGGCCATCTCCTTCAGGGAACTGATGATACCCCAGTACTCAGAGGGGTTCCCCGGCATAATGATAGATGATGAAAAGCACGTTATCGTTGCGGATCCTGATCAGTCTTCACTGAACAGGTTCTACGAATCAACCTCATCCGGAGAGCAATTCCCCTTGTTCCGTGAGTTTGCCAGGGGGTTTTACAGCTTTGTTGAACACATTCAGGATAAGAAATTTCCTCTTCTGAAAGGGCAGATCACAGGGCCTCTGACGTTCACACTCGGCCTTAAGACCCCTGACGGACGGCCTGTTTTCTTCAATGAAGAACTAAGGGAGATCGGCTCCATCCTGCTCCGGAAAAAGGCTGAGTGGCAGATAAAAACCCTCTCCCTGTATGCCGAGAGGGTTATTATCTTCATCGACGAGCCCATACTAACGGCTATAGGGAGCAGCAGTTACCTGGGCGTAGAAGAGGACGAGGTAAAAAGGCTCCTGAGAGACACCGTTTCATCAATAAGTTCTGCCGGCGGTATTTCAGGCATTCACTGTTGCGGAAAGGCCGACTGGTCTATGGTTATCGGAACAGGGGTTGATATAATCAATTTCGATGCCTATGATTACTTTGATTCACTGAGTATTTATGGAAGGGAGATCAGAGATTTTATTTCAAAGGGAGGGGAACTTGCCTGGGGGATAGTACCAACGACCGATGCTATCCGGGATATCAGCCTGAACGCGCTGGAGGAGACAATTAAATCACAGGTCCTCTTGATGTCGGAAAAAACCGGAATTGACAACCTCCCACAGCAGGTTATACTCACACCATCGTGCGGGGCCGGGAGCAGAAGTCCGGAAGAGGCGGAAAAGGTATTTTCCCTCCTCAAGTCCTTAAGTGAGGACATGACTCGATGAAGGGGCTGTTTGTCACCTTTGAGGGAATTGAGGGTTCAGGTAAGACGACCATAGCCAAAAGGATCTCCGAGCACCTTAACGGAGAGGGACATAATGCAATATTGACACGCGAGCCCGGTGGCACGGAGATAGGCAGGGAGATCAGACGGCTTCTCCTTGACCCTGAAAACTCGGGGATCCACCCTGTTACCGAACTCCTGTTATATTTTGCCGACCGCTCGGAGCATGTTCGGAAGGTAATATCACCTGCACTTAAACGTGGTGATATTATTATATGTGACAGGTTCAGCGACTCAACCATCGCATACCAGGGCTTTGGAAGGGGTATAGATATTGATATGTTAAATGACCTTGACCGGATAGCAAGGGACGGCGTAAAACCAGACCTGACCTTTGTCCTTGATCTTGACGTCAGGACAGGGCTTGGAAGAAATGTGCTCATCAACAAGTCCGACCGGTTCGAGATGGAAGAGATCGCCTTTCATGAACGTGTAAGGAATGGGTATCTGAGGATTGCAGAGCAAGAACCTGACAGGATAAGGGTGATTGATGCCTTACAGCCCCTCGATTCAGTCTGGGAAGAGATCAGGGTTATCATTGAATCATATCTCGACAATGCCGGTTAATGTTTTTACGACGCCATCAAGCATTTAACTGTTTTTGAAATCCTTAATATAGTGTCGTGTCAACTTTGTAATGTCGGGCTGTTCGAATTGTCATTCCCGCTGCGTCGGGAATCATACTCCTCTTGGATTCCGGACAAGCCGGAATGACAATTGAGAGTTGACGCGACACTATCGATCCCGGGTCCATTTATGAATAAAAACAGCTCGATTCAGAAAATGAACCACTCATACAGCCTCCATGGATAAGCATACCATCGAGGTACTGGAGTACGACAAGGTCCTGAGGATGGCATCCTCCTTTGCCGTCACAGCTCCGGGCAGGAGGGAAGTATTTCAGAAACACCCCGTTTCCGACTACGTTGAGATCTCAAAAAACATAGACCTCATATCTGAGTGCCGGAGGCTGCTCTCAGAGGGTTTATCATCAGGGGTTGAGCACTTCGAGGACCTCTCTTCCCTGTTGAAGAGGATCGTCCCCTCGGATTCAGGCCTTGAACCCATGGAGCTACGGGCCTTTCTGCCCTTTCTCTCATCGGCAATAAACCTGAGGGAATTAAATGAATCCATCTCACTCCCCGCCCTTAACGGTCTCCTCGGGCAGATCAGGGCACATCCCGGGATAAAGAAGACGATCCTCGGGGCGATTGACAGGGAGGGACACATCCTTGATCAGGCATCCCCTGAACTCAAGGAGATAAGAGGGAAAATGAAATCCCTCTACAGGAAAATAAAATCAAGGCTCGAGGATCTGTTAAAGACAAAGGCACTCTCTCCCCACATCCGGGACTTCTTCCTGACCGAGAGGAACGGCAGGTGGGTAATACCCGTCAAGAGGGACTCAAAGGGACATATTCCGGGTGTGGTTCATGACATCTCAAACACCGGTGAGACCCTTTTTGTTGAACCCTACGAGATACAGCAGGTTGGTAACGAGCTTGAATCATACAGGGCAGAGGAGAAGGTTGAAGAACTAAGGATACTCAGGTCCCTGACCGGCATGCTGAGGTCTTCACTCGATGAGATTCAGAGAGACTATGAAACGGTTATTTATGCAGACGTGCTCTTTGCCATGTCCGGCTTTGCCGACTCAATGGACATGTCACCTCCCGAAATAAACACCAGGGGTTATGTAAAGATTATACAGGGAAGACATCCCCTTCTATGGCAGGCCCTCAGAAAGGCAGACCGCGGGGAGGAACTCGTACCCCTTGACTTCGAACTCGGAAGGGAAAACACCTGCATGGTTATAACCGGGTCCAATACGGGAGGCAAGACACTTACCCTCAAGACGGTGGGAATACTGAGCCTCATGGCCCTTACCGGAATGCATGTTCCTGCAAACTCAGGGACATCACTCCCGATACTAAACAGTATACTTGCCGACATAGGTGACGAACAGTCCATAGAAGAGAACCTCTCCACATTCTCAGCCCACATTCTCAGGATTTCCGATATCCTGAACGTAAGCACGGGCAATACACTCGTAATCATAGATGAGCTCGGAACAGGAACCGATCCCGAAGAAGGGGGGGCGATTGCATGCGCGATCCTTAAAAGGCTCAGGGAGAAAAGGGTCCTGACCGTTGTATCCACACATCTCGGTATCCTTAAGGCCTTTGCCCACGCTGAGGAGGGCATTGTAAACGGTGCAATGGAGATGACCGAGATACAGACGGAAGGGGCTGCGATATACAAACCCTCTTACAGACTTAAAATCGGCGAGCCCGGCAGGTCCCATGCCTTTGAGATAGCCCGGAGATATGGCATGCCCCCGGATATCATCACTGACGCTCGGAATTTTTTGAAAGATGAGGGGTTGAGCATGGAGGCACTCATGGAAGAGCTGAGAGAGGGGAAGGCCCGGCTAAAAGCAGAACTGATGGAAACAGGCATCATTAAAAAGGAGATCCTGAACCTCCGTGACTCCCTGACAGAGGAAATATCCCGCATCAGGGAGATGAGGAAGGAGATAAGGCTTAAGGCCCTTAAAGACGCAGACGGGCTCCTGAGAAGGACAAAAACACAGGCAAGGAATATCTTGAAGATGCTTAAGGACAACGCCGCTGAAAAAAAATCAGGCGCACTGAAAGAGATCGACACCAGGCTCCTTGAGATCAAGAAGAGACAGGCCCCCCTTTCCCGGAAGGAGCCCATCCCGCTGAATGAGATAGAAGAAGGGATGAAGGTTTATATTGACACCTTTGGTATCAGCGGCATCATCCAGTCGGTCAACAGAAAGAGCAAAAGATGCAGGGTAAAGACCGGCGCACATGAGATAGAAGTGGCCGTGGATGCACTCTCTGCAACCGGGAAACACGAGGCAGGAGAAGAACAGGCCGTCCACACAGACGGCTCTTCAGCGCAGACGAAAACAAGGCCCGCAGATTTCTTCCCAGAGAGAGAGATACCTCCGGAACTTAACCTCATAGGGAAGAGGGTGGATCCTGCCATATCAACCCTTGAGAGGTACCTCAATGACGCCTCTATCATCGGGGTGCCGTCCGTGAAGATCATACACGGCATAGGAACGGGCAGCCTCTCCAGGGCCATCCGGGATCACCTCAAATCACATCCCCTCGTAAAGGACTTCCACAGAGGAGTTGAAGAGGAGGGTGGTGACGCCGTAACCATAGTGCGTTTCTGATATCACCAGTGCATTTATCACCCCTCCCCTCCTTGCCGGGGCTCCCCGGCTTTTACAATGCACCTTGCCGAAAGTCACGACCTTTGGTCGGAGAGCCTGACAATGGCGCTATCTGCATCCAACCGGCATTCGCTGCCGGCGACTTGCGGAAGAAAGGACAGGGGTGATTAAGTTATAATATTAAATGGAGTCTGTTCATAAAGCCGTTTTTGTCATTCTGAATCCCGAACTAAGCTCGGGATATCTAAATATTAATGGTTTTGAGACCCTGAAACAAGTTCAGGATGGCACTGTAGTTTAGTTTGCAAACAGCCGCCCAATAAAGTCTGTGTATAAATTACAATGCACCTTGCCGAATGCAAGGAATGTAATCAAAATTTCCTTGCATTAGCAAGCTCCGACCTTTGGTCGGAGAGCTTGACAGTCATTTGTCATTCCCGCAATCCCGAACGCATTCGGGAGTCGGGAATCCTTCTTAAACACAGATTCCGGACAAGCCGGAATGACGGAATAACGACAACTGTTCGACTTTATATGCGGACTCTAAATAGAAGGCTTTGATGCCGGTTCAATTACCTTTAATCGGCATCAAAGCCCAAGGGAAGGATTACTACTCTACAGATGTTATTCAAAACAGGCAGGGGGGCTACGTGCAGGCATCGATAGCCGTAATAGACGACGAGGAGGACATCCTTGAACTGGTCGCTTACAACCTGAAAAAGGAAGGCTTTGATGTAAGGACTTTCATAAACGGAGAGGACGCACTAAATGCCCTCCGCAACGGCCGTTATGACCTCGCCATCCTTGACCTCATGCTCCCCGGCATCCAGGGGATGGATCTCTGCCGCATCCTCAAGTCTTCTGAAGCGACTTCCTCTGTGCCGATAATCATGCTGACCGCCAGGGGTGAAGAGCTTGATAAAGTGCTGGGACTTGAGTTAGGGGCGGATGACTACATCACAAAACCCTTCAGCCCGAGAGAACTGGTGGCAAGGGTAAAGGCCGTGCTGAGGAGGTCGTCGGGCAAACCCCCCGAAGATACACCTAAAATCAGGATGGGGGATCTGGAGATTGATCTCCATACATACCAGGTGCTGAAGCAGGGTCGTCAGATAAGGTTAAGTGCAACAGAGTTCCGGCTTCTCCTCTACCTCGCTGAGAGGAAGGGAAGGGTTTTCAGCCGTGATATGCTCCTTGACGCTGCATGGAAGGGAGAGGCATTCGTAGAGCCCCGCACCGTAGATGTGCATATACGAAGATTGCGGGCCCAGATCGAGGACGACCCCTCCAATCCCGTGTATATAAAGACAAGGAGGGGCATCGGGTACTACTTCAATGGTGAATTATGAAAATGAGGACTCTCAAGTGGTTCGTAATACTGTATGCATCCGTTATCGCTGTTTTAATTGCATTTAACGTATCCCTCTATGTCTCTTTAACGATCGCTGCACTCTTGCTTATTGCCGGACTGATACATCTCCGTGATGCGGTCGGAAGTAAACGCTTTTTAAGCGCACTTGTCGGATTATCCGGAGGCATTACCGATGGGGACTTTCAGAGAAGGATATACCTCCCGTTCAGTGATGATTTTGCCGGGATTGCGAGAAGCTTAAACACAATGACCGAGTCTCTTCAACAGCGGATCAGCGCATATGAGGAAGAGAAGGCATACCTGAGATTCATATTAAGAAGCGTTCCCGATGCATTACTGATAATAAGAAAGGACGGCGTCATTGAACTCACCAATGATGCATTCAAGTCGCTCTTTGGGGATGTGGCTTTCGCCGGCCGTCCCATCTTCGAAGTAATTCGTCATCCTGATCTGTTCTCCTTAATGGATACGGTTAAACAGAGCCTCTCCCCCACTGTCGGGGAATTATGGCTGGAACTGCCGGAGCCAAGATTTTTTACGGTAAGGATTTCACCCCTCTCTTACGAAAACAACAGTCTTTCGGGCTTTGTTGCGATCCTTCATGACTCCACTAAGATGAAGAAACTCGAGGAGATGAGAAGAGATTTCGTTGCAAATGTCTCACATGAGATCAAGACACCTGTAACGGCTATCCAGGGTTTTGCCGAGACACTGCTCGATGGCGCGCTGGACGACAAGGATCATGCAGAGAAATTCCTGGAAAAAATCAGGACTCACAGCGAACGCCTCAACAGGCTTGTCGATGACCTTCTGACCCTGTCGGCAATTGAACTTGGCTCCGGGAAATTGAATATAAAAGAGATAGACACTGCCGACGTCATTGACTATGTAATCGAAACACTAAGGGGTAATGCCGAGAAAAAGGGGCTTGAGTTAAGGAAGGTTACCGGAGGGAAGAGGACGCTAATTGAAGCTGACAGCGACAGGCTGACGGGGATTCTCCTCAATATCGTTGACAATTCAATCAAGTTCACTGAAAGAGGCTATGTGGAGATAGGCACAACCATTCTCGACAGCGGGGCAGTGGTTTTATCGGTGAAGGATACAGGGGTCGGGATCCCGGAGAAGTTCCTGCCACGCCTTGGCGAACGCTTCTTCAGGGTCGACAGCTCAAGGTCAAGGGAGATTGGAGGCACAGGCCTCGGCCTTGCCATCGTCAAACACCTTGTGCGTGCACACGGCTGGAAGATGCAGATCGAGAGCAAAAAAAACATCGGCACAACGGTGAGAATCCAGACAGGGTAACCCGTTCCCGTTACTCACCGATAGCCTGAACAAACAACTCCCGCCTTCTTCCCCTGTTATCAAAGTCCAAAAAGACTATCTGCTGCCAGGTTCCGAGGACAGGCCGTCCTTTATGTACGGGGACCGTGAGTGAGGGCTTCATCAGGGCGGCACGGACATGGGAGAAACCGTTCCCGTCACCCCACCTCTTGTTATGCTCATAAGGCATATCCGAGGGGACGATCATCTCCAGTGCCTTCCGGAGGTCCTCGATGACACCGGCCTCATACTCGATGGTCGTTACAGCCCCTGTGGAACCTGGGCAGAACACGGTAAGCAGCCCATCTCTTACCCCGGATCTCTTGAGGACATCGGTTACACCGTCGGTTATATCGATAACGTCACAGAACCCTCCGGTAGATAAGAGGATCTTATCAGAAAAGACCGTCAAGACCTCCTCCCCCTTCATCTAAACAGGTTGCGGTTACTCCTGCATCTGCACACCAGGAAAAGAGACCTCTCTGAAACCCCGCATACTTCAGAGAAAACCTACTCGTCCTGCTGCTCTTCTTGATCATTAAACAACTTCATTGTTTCCCTTTTAACAAAGGTATCACGGTACATTCCCGTTCCTGCCGGTATGACCCTTCCCATAATAACATTCTCCTTGAGCCCCCTGAGTCCATCAACCTTACCCTCAAGCGCTGCCTCTGTAAGCACCCTTGTGGTCTCCTGGAAGGAAGCGGCGGATACCCAGCTATAAGTCGACAAGGAGGCCTTTGTTATACCAAGCAGCATCGGCTTACCCGTTGCAGGTTTTCCGCCATTGGAGCGAACCCGCTCGTTCTCTTCGATAAAATCGAGCCTCTCTATCTGATCACCGATCAGGAAGTGTGTATCCCCCGGGTCCTCAATCTTGATCTTCCTCATCATCTGGCGCACTATAATCTCTATATGCTTGTCATTGATACTAACACCCTGGAGCCTGTAAACCTTCTGAACTTCGTCCACAAGGTAACTCTGAAGCTCATTCGGACCAAGTATATCGAGAATGCTGTGGGGGTTCACCGCACCGTCCATAAGGGCCTCACCTGCCCTTACCCAGTCGCCCTCATGGACCGTAACATGCTTCCCTTTCGGGATCACATACTCCTTCTCGGCGTCTCCCGCCTTAACCACCACGGCACGCTGACCCTTCGGTGCACTCCTGAACTCCACAATGCCGTCGATCTCAGAGACTACCGCATGCTCCTTCGGCTTTCTTGCCTCAAAGAGTTCAGCAACACGCGGGAGGCCTCCGGTAATATCCTTTGTCTTTGTAGTTTCCCTTGGTATCTTTGCAAGGATATCACCGGGAGCAACAATATCACCCTTTTCAACGAGGATATGCGCACCGGAGGGTAACTGGTACCTCGCCAGATGTTTGGTGCCGGGAATCCTTAATGTTGCCTTTCCCCTCTCATCTTTAATAGAGATCCTCGGCCTCATGTTCGGCGGGTAGTCAATGATGACCTTCTGGCTCAATCCGGTAACCTCATCCACCTCTTCCTTAACCGTCACACCTTCGGTAATATCTCCCAGTGCAATCTTTCCACCAATCTCTGTAAGGATGGGCACTGAATACGGATCCCACTCCACAAGCTTCTGTCCGATAGTTACCTTTGCCCCCTCTTCAACGAGGATCTGGGCACCGTAGACAAGATTGTATTTCTCCTTCTCCCTGCCATCCTTGTCAACAATTGCAATCCTTGCATTTCTGTTGAGAACAACAAGCACACCGGCCCTGTTCCGAACCGCATTTATCTCTACAAACTTAACCTTGCCAGAACTCTTTGCCTCAAGGACCGCCTGCTCAACCGCCTTGGTAGCGGTTCCACCTATATGAAAGGTCCTCATGGTAAGCTGTGTGCCGGGTTCGCCAATTGACTGGGCGGCGATTATACCTACGGATTCACCTATCTCAATGTGATTTCCCCTTGCCAGATCTCTCCCGTAACAGGTGGCACAGACACCGAATTTTGTCCTGCAGGTAAGGACGGACCTTATCTTAACCTTATCTATTCCTGCCTCAACTATCCGGTTTGCAAGCTCCTCGTTAATCTCCTCACCAGCGCCCACTATCTTTTCGCCGGTTATGGAATCCTTGATGGTATCGGAGGATGTCCTCCCGAGGATTCTCTCGTCGAGACCCTGAATAATCTCTCCTCCCTCTATGAGGGCATTCACAACAATACCATCCCTCGTACCGCAGTCCACTTCGGTAATGATAACATCCTGAGCAACGTCCACAAGCCTTCTTGTAAGATAACCGGCATTTGCAGTCTTTAATGCTGTATCGGCCAGCCCCTTACGGGCGCCGTGCGTGGAGATAAAGTACTGAAGCGGACTCAACCCCTCACGGAAGTTAGCTGTAATAGGCGTCTCGATAATCTCGCCCGAGGGCTTTGCCATAAGGCCCCTCATTCCGGCAAGCTGTCTTATCTGAGCAGCCGATCCCCTGGCGCCGGAGTCAGCCATCATGAATACACTGTTAAAGGACCTTCTTTCCTTCAGCTCTTCCTCGGGAAATTCCTCACCACCCTCGGCACCAAGTTCCTTCATCATTTCCTCTGCAACCAGTTCAGTAACATTTGCCCAAATGTCGATAACCTTGTTGTACCTCTCACCCTGGGTTATAAGACCGTCGGAATACTGTTTGTAAACCTCCAGGACCTGCTGTTCCGCAGCCTTTATAATCTTGGCCTTGCTGCTGGGTATATGCATATCCTCTATACAGATTGAGATACCCGACCTCGTAGCATAGGCAAAGCCAAGCCTTTCGAGATTATCAAGGAATGTAACGGCCTCCCTTCTGCCTATCTTCTTGTAACAGAAATCCACGAGATTCTGTATATCCTTCTTTGACAGTTCCCTGTTAATGAATGAGAAGGGCACCCCTTCGGGAAGGATTTCACTGAAGAGCACCCTGCCGACTGTGGTATCGACAAGCTCGCCACCCAGTCTCACCCTGATCTTGGCATGTTCGGAGACAGCGCCCGAATCATAAATCGCACGGACCTCCTCAGCATCGGCAAACAGCATACCCTCTCCTTTTACCCCATCCCTCATCTTCGTGAGGAAGTAAATGCCGAGAACCATATCCTGAGTAGGGAAGACGATAGGCTTGCCGTTGGCGGGTGAGAGCAGGTTGTTTACGGACATCATCAAGACCCTTGCTTCGACCTGTGCCTCTATAGAGAGGGGGATATGAACAGCCATCTGGTCCCCGTCGAAATCTGCATTATATGCAGTACATACAAGGGGATGGAGTTTAATCGCCTTACCTTCAACCAGCACTGGATCAAAGGCCTGTATGCCGAGCCTGTGAAGTGTAGGGGCCCTGTTCAGAAGAACAGGATGCTCCTTAATTACCTCTTCAAGGGCATCCCAGACCTCGTCGGTCTCAAGCTCGACCATCTTTTTGGCATGCTTGATTGTGGTCACATAACCCTTGTCTTCGAGCTTGTTAAATACAAAGGGCTTAAAGAGTTCAAGGGCCATCACCTTGGGCAACCCGCACTGGTGAAGCTTCAGATCAGGACCGACAACTATAACGGACCTGCCGGAGTAATCAACTCTTTTACCAAGGAGGTTCTGGCGAAACCGACCCTGCTTGCCTTTGATCATATCGCTGAGAGACTTGAGAGGACGTTTTGTAGAGGTCTTCATCGCCTTGGTCCTCTTCGTGTTGTCGAACAGGGCATCAACGGCCTCCTGGAGCATCCTCTTTTCATTTTTTATGATCACACCGGGGGCCTTCAGATCCATAAGTCTCTTCAGGCGGTTGTTTCTGTTTATAACCCTCCTGTAGAGATCATTAAGATCGGAAGTGGCAAACCTTCCACCATCGAGATGCACAAGGGGCCTCAGTTCCGGCGGCAAAACGGGTATTACATCCATAATCATCCAATCCGGCTTATTTCCCGACTTCCGGAAGGACTCAACCACCTTCAGCCGCTTTGTGAGTTTCCTTTTCTGTCCAAGAGAGGATGACTCCTGAATCTTCGTCTTCAACTCGACGGCAAGTGCCTCAAGATCCACCTCCCTGAGCAATTCCCTGATGGCCTCCGCCCCCATTCCCGCCTTAAAACTACTGCCGTACTCGGCCGTCATCTTCTTGTACTCCTCTTCGGAGAGAAGCTGTTTCTCCTTAAGGGGGGTATCCTCCGGATCAATCACAATATAGCTCTCAAAGTAAAGCACCTTCTCAAGATGACGCATGGTCATATCAAGCAGGGTTCCTATCCTGCTGGGAACCCCCTTAAGAAACCATATATGTGCAACCTGGGTAGCCAGTTCTATATGCCCGAGCCTCTCACGTCTGACCCGCGACTGTATGACCTCTACCCCACACTTATCACAGACTACCCCTCTGTGTTTCATCCTCTTGTACTTGCCGCAAAGGCACTCCCAGTCTTTAACCGGACCAAATATCTTGGCACAGAAAAGGCCGTCCCTCTCAGGCTTGAAGGTACGGTAATTAATGGTCTCGGGCTTCTTTACCTCACCATAGGACCACTCCCTGATCTTCTCCGGAGAGGCAACCTTTACCCTGATGGCATCAAAATCCCTGGAATTCTTTGGTTTCTGAAAGAGGGCATAAATTTCTTCCAATGTTATTCTCCCTTCCTTGAAAATAATTTATATTTAAACTTCCCGCCGGTATCATCCCGGCAGGAACCGCATTCAGGACTTCTTCTTTTTCTGGAGAAGTTCAACATCCAGGCAGAGGCTCTGAAGCTCCTTAATCAACACATTAAAGGATTCAGGAACCCCTGAGTCCAAAGTGGCATCACCCTTAACGATTGACTCATACATCTTACCGCGGCCCTGAACGTCGTCACTCTTGACGGTAAGGAACTCCTGCAGTGTATAGGCCGAACCATAGGCCTCCAGTGCCCAGACCTCCATCTCACCAAGCCTCTGGCCTCCAAACTGGGCCTTGCCGCCAAGGGGCTGCTGGGTTACCAGCGAGTATGGCCCGATAGAACGGGCATGCACCTTATCGTCCACGAGGTGGTGAAGTTTCATCATATACATATACCCAACAGTCACCGGCCTTTCAAAGGGTTCACCTGTCCGTCCGTCCGTCAGGGCTACCTGTCCGCTTTCGGAGAGCCCGGCCTTGCTCAGTAACCCCTTGATTTCAGCCTCGCTTACCCCCTCGAATACCGGGGAAGCAATATGAAGGCCGAGGGACTTTGCCGCCCAGCCGAGATGTGTTTCCAGAATCTGACCGACATTCATCCTCGAAGGGACACCAAGGGGATTCAGCACAATATCAAGCGGCGTGCCATCGGGCAGATAAGGCATATCTTCAACAGGCAGCACCATTGAACTGACACCCTTGTTTCCGTGTCTGCCCGCCATCTTGTCTCCGATCTGGACCTTCCTCTTCATCGCAATATAGACCTTAACAAGCTTATTCACACCCGGGGGCAGTTCATCTCCCTTTCTCAGCCTCTCCACGCGTTCATCATAGGCCTTCTGGAGACCCTTGATCGTATGGTTTATCTCCTCGAGATAGGCATCTATCTTCTGCTGGACCTTCGAATCGCTGATCTTCACCCTCTTAAGATACTGGTCCTTTATTCTCTCGAGATGCTTTTCCGTTATCTTATGACCTTTGCTGCAAATAACATCCTTAATTCTCGGGATCTTGACATCTTCAGCCGCTTTTTGACCCAAAAACAGGTCCCTGACCGCGGAATAGGCAACCTCGCTGTAAATCCTGATCCTCTCCTGGAGGTCCTCCTGAAATCTTGCTATTTCCTCTTCCTCAACCAGCTTTTCACGTGCTTCCTTCTTGGTACCTTTTCTGGCAAAGATCTTGACATCCACCACAGTGCCCGATATACCCGGCGGGACCTTCAATGAAGAATCCTTCACATCCTCAGCCTTCTCACCGAATATTGCACGGAGCAGTTTTTCTTCGGGAGTAAGCTGGGATTCTCCCTTAGGGGTTACCTTCCCGACAAGGATATCCCCGGGTGCAACCTCTGCGCCGATCCGGACGATCCCGCTTTCATCAAGATCATTAAGCGCCTCTTCTCCAACGTTTGGAATATCACGGGTTATCTCCTCCGGACCAAGCTTGGTTTCCCGGGCCTCAACCTCGAACTGTTCAATATGTATCGACGTATAAACGTCTTCCTTTACAAGCCTCTCACTTATGAGTATGGCATCCTCGAAGTTATATCCACCCCAGGGCATAAAGGCAACAAGAACGTTTTTTCCGAGTGCAAGTTCACCAAGGTCGGTGCTCGGACCGTCGGCAAGGACGTCTCCTTTTTTAACCCGGTCCCCGGTCGTGACCAGGGGTTTCTGGTTGAAGCAGGTACCCTGATTGGAACGGCTGAATTTCACGAGATTATAGATATCCACACCGCCGCCCTTTTCAGTTACCCTTACGACAATCCTCAAAGAATCCACCTTCTCCACGATCCCCGACCTTTGTGCTATCACAACTACACCGGAGTCCCTTGCAGCCACGCTCTCCATGCCGGTACCTACAAGGGGCGCCTCGGAAACAAGGAGCGGGACCGCCTGTCTCTGCATGTTGGAACCCATCAAGGCCCTGTTTGCGTCATCGTTCTCAAGGAATGGAATAAGGCTCGCTGAAACTCCGACTATCTGCTTCGGGGAGACATCCATATACTGGACCTCTTCGGGCGGAACCATCTTGAAGTCACCTGCAAGCCTTGTCGGAACCGCCTCGCCCACGAGTCTTCCATTGTCGTCGATAGGGCATGTCGCTTCAGCAATCACATACTGTTCACCGTCTATGGCTGTAAGGTAATCAATCTCTTCCGTAACCTTTCCGCCCTTCACCCTCCTGTAAGGGACCTCTATAAAACCAAACTCATTAATACGCGCATATGTGGCAAGGGATGTTATTAACCCTATGTTGGGGCCCTCCGGGGTCTCGATCGGACATATCCTTCCGTAGTGCGTGGGATGCACGTCCCTTACCTCAAACCCTGCACGCTCCCTTGTAAGTCCTCCCGGACCGAGGGCGCTCAACCTCCTTTTATGTGTTATTTCCGAAAGGGGATTGGTCTGGTCCATAAACTGGCTAAGCTGGCTTGAGCCAAAGAATTCCTTGACGGCAGCCATAACCGGTTTTGCGTTTATCACATCGTGGGGCATAGCCTCTTCGAGTTCGGTAAGGGTCATCTTCTCCTTCATCGCCCTTTCCATCCTCATCAAACCTATCCTGAACTGGTTTTCCAGTAATTCACCGACACCCCTTATACGCCTGTTGCCAAGATGATCGATATCATCAACCTCTCCCCGGCCGGTTCTCAACAGCAACAGGTACTTAACAATCTCTATGATGTCCCTGTCTGTAAGAACCTTCGTTTCAAGAGGAATATCAAGCCCCAGTTTCTTGTTTATCTTAAGCCTTCCAACAGGTGACAGGTCATAGCGCTTTTCATCGAAGAAGAGACCACGAAACAGCTCCCCCGCAGCCTCAAGCGTCGATGGCTCTCCTGGTCGCAGTTTCTTGTATATCTCTATAAGTGCCTGTTCACGATTAGCAACCTTATCGGTCATAAGCGTATCACGCAATGAAGGAAGATACCTGACGTTATCCATGAAAAGCAGCCCGATAGAATCTATACCCATGGCTACTATCTTCTGAAATACCTCCTCGGTGATAGGCTCGTTGCTCTCCAGAATAACCTCACCTGTTTCAGGATCTATAATATCCTTCAGGGTTATTCTTCCCACTACCTCTTCCGCAGTTATGGGGATCTCGGTAATGCCGGCGTTATTCAGCTTTCTCAGGGCAGCCTTTGATACCTTTCCACCCTCTCTGACTATAACCTCGCCGCTTTTGGGGTCCGTTATTTCAGTCTTTACCTTTATGCCTGAAAGTACATCCGTTACGGGCCGGAAGTAGTTCTTCTTATCCTTCAGCGTTATGGTCTCTGTGGGATAAAATATCTTCAGCAGTTCTTCATTGGAGTAACCAAGTGCCTTAAGGACGATGGTTGCAGGGATCTTCCTCCTCCTGTCGATCCTTACATAGAGCAGATCCTTCGTATCAAACTCGAAGTCCAGCCAGGAACCTCTCGAAGGAATCACCCGGGCAGTATATAGAGGCCTGCCGCTGACATGGGTCTTGGTCTTGTCGGGAGCAAAGAACACGCCCGGCGAACGGTGCAGCTGACTTACAATTACCCTCTCGGTACCATTGATAATAAACGTTCCGGTATCCGTCATCAGGGGAATCTCGCCTATATACACCTCCTGCTCCCGTGACTCCTTAAGCACCTTCTTGTTTTCCTGATCGAACTCATATAGATCGAGCCGGACCTTTATCTTGAGAGGGGCGCCATAGGTAACACCCTTTTCGAGGCATTCCCTGTGGTCAAGCTTTGGTGCTCCAAGGGAATACTCTATAAACTCAATAGTAGCGGTCTCATTGTAATCGGATATCGGGAAAACACCCTCGAAGGCCGTCTGAAGCCCGACCTCTTCCCTATTGTCAGGTTCAACATCCCGCTGCATGAACCTCTCAAAAGAGTTCTTCTGAAAATCTATAAGGTACGGGACATCCAACAGTGGAGGGACCTTACCAAAGTTTGTCCTTTCTCTCAACACCTTAGCCATGGTTCTCCTTTCAAAAATCAAGATATTAAGATTGAGGTTAGGGCTAAGGAATGGAAGCTTTTCAACCTTAGCCCCTAACCCCTCAAACTTAACCTGAGTCTTTCATACTACTTTATCTCTACGGTAGCTCCCTGCTCCTCGAGCTTTGCCTTGACTGATTCCGCCTCGTCCTTGGATACACCCTCTTTTACGGCCTTTGGGGCAGCATCAACAAGACCCTTTGCCTCCTTAAGGCCAAGGCCTGTAATCTCTCTGACAACCTTGATAACCTGAATCTTCTTGTCACCTGCGGCGTTCAATATGACATCGAAGCTGGTCTTCTCCTCAGCGGCGGCCTCGGCATCGGCACCGGCAGGCATTGCAGCCATAGCAACCGGCGCAGACGCCTGAACCCCGTAACGGTCCTCAAACTCCTTGATGAACTCCGACATCTCAATGATTGTCATATTGTCGATAAACTCAAAAACCTGCTCTTTTGTAATCTCTGCCATATCTTATCCTCCTCATATATTTTTTAGTGACTTTGATTATCCATTATGCCTGCACTTCACTTCTCATACTTCTTCTCTTTCAGTGCATTGAGAGCATACCCAAAGCGCTGAATGGTCGCCTGAAGCAGTGACGCCATCTTTGAAAGAGGCGCAGACAGTGCTCCGGCAAGCATGGAAAGCTGCACTTCACGCGACACAAGCTTTGCAACGTCCTTCAGGGCACTAACATCAATCAGCCGCCCCTCGATCACACCGCAAGTGACACCGAACTTCTCATTCTCCTTTGCAAATTCCAGCACCTTTTTGGCAACAATAACGGGATCATCATAGCCTATGGCAAGCCCGACAGGCCCTGTAAAGTGATCCTTTGCAACCGAGAGAGGTGTCTCATCCGAGGCTATCCTTGCAAGGGTGTTCTTTACAACCCTGTATTCAATATCCGACTCCTTGAGACTGCGTCTCATCCGGGATATCTCTTCCACGGTCAACCCTTTGTAATCGGTAAAAATAACGCCCTGAGCCCGGGAGAACTTCTCCTTCAGGAACTCAATGTCATCAGCCTTATCTTTCCTGGTCTTCAGCTTATACCTCCTTTCCCAGAGACGGAAAACCGAACAAACCCGATCTTGGCAGGCTGCACAGGAGATCTAAACAGAAACCTTCAGGACCCCGCACATTTAAACAAAACCTGCTGTCTCTGACCGAATTGAAACAGGTAAAACCTGGGTTTATATAATTAAGCTATAGGCTACGCAGCCTTTTTAGTGATTGTACCGATATCCACTCTGACACCGGGTCCCATCGTGGCGGAAAGGCTAACGCGCTCTATATATTTCCCCTTTGCAACGGAGGGCTTGACCTTGATAATCGTATCGATTGCCGACTTCACATTCTCGGAAAGCTTCTCCTTGTCAAAAGAGAGCTTTCCCACAGGCATATGAATAATCCCGCCTTTTTCAACCTTGAACTCCACTTTACCGGCCTTGATTTCCTTAACCGCCCTGGCTACATCAAACGTCACCGTACCAAGCTTGGGATTCGGCATCATACCGCGCGGTCCGAGGATCTTTCCAAGCTTGCCCACCACTCCCATCATGTCCGGCGTGGCAACAGCCTTGTCGAAATCAAGCCATCCCTTCTGGATTTTCTCGACAAGGTCCTCAGCTCCCACATAGTCTGCTCCGGCTTCAGTGGCCTCCTTCTCTTTCTCTCCCTTGGCAAAGACCAGCACCTTTACATCACGCCCCGTACCATGGGGGAGGATAACGGCCCCCCTGACCATCTGGTCTGACTTTTTCGGATCGACCCCAAGGTTGACAGCAAGCTCAAGTGTTTCGTCGAACCCCGCAAAAGAGGTCTCCTTAACCAAATCTATCGCCTTATCAAGGTCGTAATTAACCGTCCTGTCAACCTTACTTTTTGCCGCTTCGAACTTCTTACCCATATGACCACCTCCATATAAAATCAACCAATATCTTACAGCTTAATTTTCAACCGCCTCAACGCCCATGCTCCTGGCCGTTCCCTTTATTATATTCATTGCCTGCTCAACGGAATATGCATTAAGGTCCGGCATCTTGGTCTGTGCAATCTCCCTGATCTGATCAGAAGTGATTTTACCGACCGGATCCTTACCGGGCTCGGAAGATCCCTTGATTATTCCGACAGCTTTTTTAATTAACTCGGCCGCGGGTGGGGTCTTCGTGATAAAGGAAAACGTCCTGTCGGCATAAACTGTGAGCACAACAGGTATAATGGTCTCACCCATCGGTTCGGTCTTTGCGTTGAACTGCTTGCAGAAATCCATAATGTTTATACCATGAGGTCCAAGCGCAGGACCTACGGGCGGTGCAGGTGAAGCCTTGCCCGCCGGTATCTGAAGCCTTACGTCGGCTATAACATCCTTCTTAGCCATATATCCTCCTCGATTTTCAGGTTAAGTACAAGGCTGAGATTAAACATGCTTTCATCTCCTCAACCTAACCCTTTGTCTTAGCCTTTATGTCTTCTCCACCTGGTAGAAGTTAAGTTCCACAGGTGTCTGCCTGCCAAAGATACTGACCATGACCTTCAGCCTGCCATGATCCATATCAACTTCATCAACAACACCATTGAAGTTTGTAAAAGGACCGTCAGTTATCCTTACGTTGTCTCCCGTTTCGAACTGCGTCTTCGGTGGCTGTTGAGGTGCCCGCTCAATCTGCTGAATGATGACATCCACCTCTTCTTCGGGTAGGGGGACAGGGCTTGACCCTCCCACAAAACCCGTGACCCGCGGAATGCTTCGTACAAGGTGCCATGTCTCATCATCAAGTTCCATCTCAATAAGTATATACCCTGGATAGAATTTCTTGTCCGTTTCGTGCTTCTTTCCAGCCCGCAGCTCTATAACCTTTTCCGTAGGTATAAGTATCTTTGTTATCCGGTCAGTCAGCCCCTTTTTTTTTGCCCGATCCTCTATGGAAGCCCTTACCTTCTCCTCAAAACCAGAATAAGTATGAACAGCATACCAGTTCTTTGCCATAACACCTACCTTAAAAT
The DNA here is from genome assembly GCA_002897935.1 of bacterium BMS3Abin08. Lineage (NCBI taxonomy): Bacteria > bacterium BMS3Abin08. The sequence goes on along the minus strand of BDTA01000072.1, from coordinate 782 downwards.
ATATTTCACAAACCTTGTTAATACGAAATCAACAATACCAAGGAATACCGCTACAATCATAGTGGAGATTATAACTACCCATGTAGAGCCTATCAACTCGTCCTTGCTCGGGAAAACAACCTTCTTTAATTCCAGCTTTACATCCCTGAAAAAGCCCTTAATACTTTCAAACATAAACTAACCACCTTTTAAAATGTTCCCACCCCACATCTTCACCGCAACCCATAACTCTTATACACTCCTTAATTTATGGCAGGCCAGGCAGGACTCGAACCCGCAACCACCGGATTTGGAGTCCGGCGCTCTACCAATTAGAGCTACTGGCCTGTATCTTGTTGTCCGTTAGCCGAAACCCGTTATTCGAATAATACCTGATCAGTTGATAAAAATCCCTCATGCCTTTGTTTCTTTATGGTCCGTATGCCTCCTGCAGTGCCTGCAGTACTTCTTTAACCGCAACTTATCGGGGGTATTCCTTTTATTCTTCCTTGTGGAATAGTTTTTATTCTTGCACTCCGCACACTGAAACAGAATGATGTCTCTCACGGGACTCTCTCCTAACTATTTTTTTACTCAAGGATCTTGGTGACCACACCGGCACCGACCGTGTGTCCACCTTCCCTGATTGCGAATCTCAATCCATCTTCCATCGCTACCTCGGTTATCAGATCCACCTTCATATTTACGTTGTCTCCGGGCATTACCATCTCTATCCCCTCGGGAAGCTCCACCACTCCCGTTACATCCGTCGTCCTGAAATACAACTGCGGCCTGTATCCATT
>BDTA01000071.1 GCA_002897935.1 bacterium BMS3Abin08 | reverse complement strand
GATCTACAGCATATTTATTAAATAAATTTCCAAAACTTTACCAATATCTAACAGAAAATAAGTATTATTTTGAGCAACGAAAGTCTAATATTTATAAAAATAAACCGCCGTTCTCAATATTCGGCATTGGAGATTATTCTTTTAAACCTTATAAAGTTGCAATTTCCGGTCTTTACAAACGTTCTACTTTTTCCCTGATATTACCTGAAAATGGGAAGCCGGTGATGTTGGATGATACCTGTTATTTTTTAGGATTTGAAGGCCTTTCAGAGGCTATTTTTGTCTGGGCTATTCTTAATAGTGAACATATTCAAAAATTGCTTGCTTCACTGACTTTTTTAGATGCAAAACGTCCCTACACAAAAGATGTTTTAATGAGGCTCAGTGTAGATAAGGTTGCTGATCATATGACCTATCATGAGATTATTGATCAAATCAAGTCATTGGATGAAACAATGCTATCTAATGTAGGAGAAAATACATGGAATGTATTTCGTGGACAAAAGGAACAAATGCAACTTCGAGGAGAAATAAATCAGCCCTCCTTGTTTTTATAGTAAGTTTATATTGACAGTCTCGTAAAAAATCAGAAATACCGTATTCTGTCATTCTGAATTCCGAATTAAGTTCGGAAAATCTATATAAATCAAGAAGTTATGAGACCCTGAAACAAGTTCAGGGTGACAATCAGGGACTTTTTACGAGTTTGTCTATATTGAGAATAAAATAAAAAATGACCGGTAGAGAAATAGAACAAATATGGAAGGGTATTATGTGTGATAAAAGTGCAATAACTTCAAATGACAGAAGCTCTATGTTGCGACTTTTGTCTTCACAAGAGGCGAATACGGTCAAATAGAGGAAAACAAAGACGGGATGGACAAGATAAAATAAAGAAGGTAGAAATCCTGTTAATCATGTTAATCATGTTAATCATGTTAATACTGTCAGAGAAAAATCTGCGAATAAAAACAGATATCTTGAAGAAGGAGGTAGTGAGAAAATGGGATCTGCGGTAAAGAGAAAATCAGGCAGCAATAACAGAGTTACGAAGAATTCAAAAGCTAAAAAAAGGAATCCAAGCAAACTGCGGTTACCAAGAACGCACAAACCTGAAGAACTCGATCTGGAGGAGTGGCAGCGGATGCTCAGGAAGCAATACGGCGTGCAGCAAAATTTTAAAATCGAAAATATTGGTGACCATCCTATCTTCTCGGAATTTTCACTTACCAATCCAGAATCGGGAAAGACATACAAAATAGCCATTCGTGGAGATACTCCCGGAGATAATTACTGCTCCTGTCCCGATTACAGCATTAATAATCTTGGAACATGCAAGCACATCGAGTTTACCCTGTCCAGGCTGATGAAAAAGAGGGGAGCAAAAAAGGCGTTCAAGGAGGGTTGTGTTCTACAGTATTCAGAGGTCTATTTAAGCTATGGCCTTAAGAGGGAGATCAGGTTTAAGGCGGGTAAGGATGCTCCACGTAAGCTGCTTTCACTTGTGAAGAGATATTTCAACTCAGACGGAATCCTCAAAGAGAATCGTATCCTTGATTTCCATCAATTCTTCAACAGCATACCGCAAAACAACGGACATGAAGTGCGATGTTACGATGATGTAATGGCCTATATTGCCGAAAACCAGGATGCCGAACACCGGCGTAAAATCATCAAGGCTAAAATCAAAACCGGGATCAATAGCCCGATTTTTGAAAACATCCTAAAAACCGGATTGTATACCTATCAGCGGCAAGGTGCATTGTTTGCGCTGAATGCAGGGCGATGTCTTATAGGTGATGATATGGGGTTGGGGAAAACAGTCCAGGCCCTTGCGGCTGCAGAGCTGATGGCAAAACTATTTAATATACAGAAGGTGTTGATTGTCTCCCCTACCTCCCTGAAATACCAGTGGAAGACGGAAATAGACAAGTTCAGCGGCAGACCGGTTGAGGTGATCGAAGGCCTTAACCACCAAAGGAAACAACTATACCGGCGAGGGTCTTTTTATAAGCTCATCAACTACGAGCTGGTCTTCAGGGACATTGACAGGATAAGGGAGTGGGCTCCCGACCTGATCATCCTCGATGAGGCTCAGAGGATCAAAAACTGGAAAACCCGGACGGCACAATATGTGAAACAACTGGAATCAACATTTGCCATCGTACTGACAGGGACCCCCATAGAAAACAGGATCGAAGAACTGCACTCGATCATGGAATTTATCGACAGACGCCATTTTGGCCCATTATACCGGTTTGTACACTTTCACAGAATTATGGATGAAGGCGGAAAGATTATCGGGTACCGGGACCTGCAGTCCATAAGGGGTTCCCTTAAGAATGTCATGATACGGAGGAAGAAAGAAGAGGTGCTTAGGCAGCTTCCTGAGCGGATAGACAAAAACTTTTTTGTCCCCATGACACATGAGCAGAGGATTATACATGATGAAAATTACGAAATTGTAGCGAAACTGGTTGCCAAGTGGCGGCGCTATAAATTCCTGTGCGAGGCAGACCAGCGGCGGCTGCAAATTGCCCTGAATTATATGAGGATGGCTGCAGATAACACTTACCTCGTTGATAAGAAAACGGTTCACGGGCCCAAGATCGATGAGCTGGAAGTAATCCTGAAGGAGATAGTCATCGAGGGAGGAGAAAAGGTAGTCATCTTCAGCCAGTGGCTCAGAATGGCGGAATTAGTGGAGCAAGTCCTCAAGAGGAATAGCATCGGATATGTCCATTTAAACGGCAGTGTGCCTTCAAAACAGAGAAAGGGGCTGATGTCGCGCTTCAGGGAAGACCCGGAGTGCAAGGTGTTCCTGTCCACAGATGCAGGTGGGGTCGGACTGAATCTGCAAAGCGGATCAGTTGTAATCAATATGGATATCCCCTGGAACCCCGCAGTTCTTGAACAACGCATCGGCCGCGTACACAGGCTCGGCCAACATAAAAATGTCCGTGCCATAAATTTTATTACCAAATCGTCAATTGAGGAGAGGATTTTAGAGCTTTTGAAATTCAAGAAATCATTGTTTGCAGGCGCGCTTGACAAGGACGGTAAAGATATCGTCATGGTCGGAGAGTCACAACTCAAGAAATTTATGCAATCAGTAGAAACAATGACGGAAAATCTGGAAAAACCGGACCCCGAGCTTGAGAGGCAGCAGCAAAGAGAATCAGAGCAAGCTGCCAAAGCAGTCGACATGGAGGAAATCACCACGGTGAAATGTGCTGAATCGACAACTGAGTGTAACGGAAATGGACTGGACACCCTGAATAACCTGCTCATCAGCGGCGCCCAGTTCCTGACAAATCTCAGCAAAACCCTCTCGAAGCCTGAACACCAGGCTGAGAAATATTTGGATATCAGGATTGACAGGGATACACAAACAGGAAAGGCATATCTGAAAATACCGCTTCCTGAAACAGAGGTTATGAATAATATATTTTCAGCCCTGGGGAAATTCCTCTCAAATACGATACATAAGAACAACAATGGGTAAGAAAATACGGATATGATTCTGGTATCTGCTATTACAAAAAATTAAGAAAATACCTTAAGACAGATAGGGGAAAGACCGCAATACTGGACCGGATAGACGGGGTCTTAAAGTATAACTCGAAATTACTGTTTGATATTTACAGGATAGAGGATGAACATGAAAGGTTACTGAAGTTGGCAAAAGAAAATACGAGATATGACATTTTTCACCTTGTAGTAAAAGAGCTTCGGAAGATATTTCCCGGGAAGTGTTTTGACCTTTATAAAAAGAAGATAAACGCCTTTCTTGAGACAACAAAGGGCCGGAATGCATACCGGCAGGTGGCATACTCTTTGAAACTCATGAAGGAGATTCCGGATAGTGTGGATAGATTCAGCAGATATATAAACCACATCAGGACGAAATACAAAAGGAGATATGCCCTGATGGATGAGATAAAGGGCCTTTAGAAAATGCAAATAATGAAGATTTACAACCTCTATAAACTCCTTAAAGAAGAACTCAAAAACGGATCGAGCGATCTTGTCACCAGGCCGTCGGGGCAGGTGATAAGGGACCGTATTGAGAGGGATATTTTAAAAGAGGAGGACGGAGCGATAATAGCCCTTGATTTTTCAAAGATAGGTGTTATTGACTACTCCTGTGCTGATGAGATAGCGGCAAAGCTCGTATCGAGGCTCACAGGTGGTGAGTACGGCAACAGATACATCGTCCTGACCGGGCTCAATGAAAACCAGAAGGAAAATATCGAGGTAGCCCTTGAGAGAAAAAACCTCGCTGTTATGGCAGAGATGAGGGATGGAGAGAAAATCCTTTTAGGGAGCCTAAATAACTATCTCAAAGAGACCCTGAACCTGATTATTAAAAGAGGCAGGCTCACTGGCGGAGAACTCTCTGAAGCGTTGAATCTTGAGGCCAACACGAGCGGCATGAGGCTTTTGAATCTTTACAAGAAACGCCTTGTAAAAAGGACGGAAGAGACAAGGGAGGGTGGAAGGGTCTGGGTTTATGAACATTTGTAGGTGGATCCCGCGGAAAGGAGTCAGCCGGTTGACTATTGATATTTAGAGTCTGTGTGTAAACTACGGTCATTTGTCATTCCCACAATCCCAAACGCATTCGGGAGTCGGGAATCCTTCTTAAAGACAGATTCCGGACAAGCCGGAATGACGGAAAAACGACAACTGTTTGACTTTATACACAGATACTATTTAGAGTCTGTGTATAAACTGTGTTGTTGTCATTCCCGTGAAAACGGGAATCCGGTAAAATCAAGCGGTTCCGGATTCCGCATCAAGTGCGGAATGACGGAATAGATGAGTTTATGGACAGACACTAAATAGAGTCTGTGTAGAAACTCAGTCGCTCTATCTGTCATTCCGGCAGTCTTTAAGCCGGAATCTATTCTTTTCAATAAGTTCTGGATACCCGACTACAGACTTCGGGTATGACAAAAATAAAAAATGGTAATTTATACACAGACACTATTTAGTTTGCCGGTTACCGGTATTGGAGAGTTTTTCGATATGAAGATATTTTTTTTCTTTCTGTTTATATTCGTTAACGCATTTGACTTCGTTGTGGAGTCCTTAAACCTTGCATATATGAGGAGAAACGGGGATAAGGTCCCGGAGATTCTGAGGGGCGAGGTGGATGTGGAAACCCTCCGGAGGATTTCGGCCTATACAGAGGAGAAGGCCAGGTTCGGGGTGTTTGCCGGTATTTTCAATGCAATCGTTGTGTTATCTTTTATCTATGGGGGACTTCTCGATGTCTTTAATTCATGGGTTGTCTCACTGAAGCTCTCCTTTGTTCCATCGGGAATCGTCTTTTTCCTGTTATTAACTGTGGCAGGCACGGTAGTTTCAGTCCCCTTCAGTCTGTATAGCACCTTCAGGATAGAGAGGAGGTTCGGCTTCAACAGGATGACCTTTGGGTTATGGATAAAGGATTTTGTAAAATCACTTGCCCTCACCCTTATTCTTATGACAATCCTCGTATCGGCTGCCCTCTTTGTTGTAGAGATGAGCCCTGAACTCTGGTGGTTCTGGGTATGGTGTTTATTCCTTGCCTTCAGCATTTTCCTGATGTATATCTCGCCCTATATTATTGAACCGCTGTTTAATAAATACACGACCGTCAATGATGAGGGCCTTGTAGAAGGGATCAGGGAGATGATGAAGAAGGCGGGAATAAATGTAAGCCAGGTATTCCGGATGGATGCTTCTCGGAGGACGGGACATACCAATGCCTACTTTACGGGTATTGGGAGGGTGAAGAGGATTGTCCTTTTTGACACCCTCCTTGACAGACTTGGGAGGGATGAAGTAATCTCCGTCCTTGCCCATGAGGCAGGGCACTGGAAGAAGCATCATATACTGAAGATGATAGCCGTTACCGAGGCGGTTGCCCTGCTGGGGCTTTATCTTTCTCACTCATTGATGAGTTCAGACCTGCTGACTGAGGCCTTCGCTATCCATGAAAACACCTTCTATGCAAAGGCCGTTCTGATTATGTTTATAGGAAGCGTTGTTTTATACCCTCTTTCGCCCCTCTTTAACTATCTTTCAAGGAGACATGAGGTGGAGGCCGACCGTTATGCAGTGGAGATAACGGGAGGGGCCGGTTACTTGAAGAATGCCCTCATAAAGCTGGTGAGGGATAATCTTTCCAACCTCTATCCCCATCCCCTTTATGCCGCCCTTCATTACTCTCATCCGCCTGTGCTGGAGAGGCTGAAGGGCCTTCAGGATAATGAATTAAAGGCTGCAGGCTGACCGGGCTTTCAGGAGGGCAGGGTTTTGATGTATAATATCTGACCAAAAACTAAGGAGGTCTTTTGTGGGCAGGGTCGTAATTATCATGGGGTCAAAGGCGGACCTCGAGTGGTCGGAAATGATAGAAGGGGTACTAAAAGAACTTGGAGTGGAGGTGATTAAGCGGGTCTCTTCAGCCCATAAGACACCCCTGAGATGTATTGAGATAATCAGGGAATATGAAGGAGAAGGTGTGGTATTCATAGCCGTTGCAGGCAGGAGCAATGCCCTCGGAGGGTTTGTTGATGCCCAGACCGATTGCCCCGTGATAACGTGTCCACCATACAGTGACAGTTTTGGAGGGACCGATATATATTCAAGCCTCAGGATGCCCTCATCCGTTGCTCCCCTTGTGATTCTCGAGCCCGAGGGGGCAGCCATTGCCGCTGCAAAGATCCTGGGTATAAGGGAAGAGTCACTGAAGCAGGGTGTAGCTGAGTATCAAAGGGCCTCAAAAGAGAGGATTGAGCGTGATGACAGGGAGGTCTCAGGTGGGTAGTGTAAAGGACCTCGAGGTTATAAAGTCGCCATCAGATAACGATACAGGGATAGGTAGATTCCATTTCTCCGATCGTTACTCAGTCTTTGACTGGGGAGAGATGCCTGATCACATACAGAACAAGGGGGCGGCCATCTCCGTGCTTAGTGCATATTTCTTTGAAAGACTTGAAGATATGGGGATAAAGACCCATTATCTTGGCCTTGTTGAGAATGGAAAAAGAAAGCGGCTTTCCGGACTGAGTGCCCCTTCAAGGATAATGGAGATCACCCTGCTGAGGGTTCTTAAGCCCGTTGAGAAAGACGGTATATATGACTACGGCTGCTACAGGGATGCAGCCGGTAACTTCCTTATACCTCTTGAGATAATCTACCGCAACTCCCTGCCCGTGGGCAGCAGTGTCTTCAAAAGACTGGAGAAGGGTGAACTGACGCCTGGGGATCTTGGGCTTGCGGAGATGCCGTCTCCGGGGGAACGGCTCAGGGAACCTGCAATTGACGTCTCGACCAAACTGGAGATCACCGACCGCTATATCTCATGGGATGAGGCCGGGGAGATGGCCAATCTTTCAGAGGTTGAGATAGAAGGGATCAGGGAAATAACCTCTAAGGTGAATAAATTAATAACAGATGAGTTTGACAGGATAGGGCTTGTCAATGAAGACGGCAAAATAGAACTCGGCTTTTCCCCCGAGAGGTCCCTTATGGTGGTTGATGTTCTGGGGACCCTCGATGAATGCCGGTTTACCTTTGAGGGCATTCCTGTAAGCAAGGAGATTGCGAGGATATATTACAGGGGCTCAAGCTGGCACGAAGAGGTTGAACGTGCAAAGAGGACCGACAGGATGCGATGGAAGGAACTGGTTAAGGCAGGGCCTGAACCCCTTCCGGGCAGGCTCAGGGATTTGATCTCAAAGGTTTACGCTTCGTGTACAAATGAGATTACCGGGCGGGATTGGTTCCCGGGAGTTCCTGATACAAGGGAGATACTGGCGGGTATCAGGGAGTTTATTGGTTAGGGATTCCGGCCTTGCCGGATTTCATCAAGCGGCAGGCGGAAGAGAGACTCGGGATTTACACTCAACCCCCTGATCTTTACACTTAAGTGAAGGTGGGGGCCTGTTGCCCTGCCTGTTGAGCCGACAAACCCTATAATTTCATCCCTTTTGACCGTCTGTCCTTTGTGGACGTTGAATCCGGAAAGATGCATATAAATGGAGTACATCCCTCCACCGTGATCTATTATAACGGTGTTTCCCCCAAAGAAGAGATTGTCTGTAAGGGATACCTTGCCGGAACCTATTGCGCCTACAGGGATTCCCTTTCTGCCCCTGTAGTCGGTGCCCTTGTGAAGACTCCTCCTTTTGCCGTTAATTACCCTTATAGTCCCGAATCTTGTTGAAATCCCGGAGTTGAGGGGTCTTTTAAAGCTGCCTTCCCAGAGAGGAGCACCTATCCCGGACCAGATTCCGGAGAGCCTGAGGTTTTCCTTCTTTACCCTCTCAAGGTCCTCCGGGCTCAGAGCGACCTTCTCTTCCGGGAGTGTTATCGGGATTACCACCGGGGATGCCTTCCTTACCCTCAGATCTTTAACGAGGGTTCCCCCTGCCCTTACCATCACTTTTTCCGTCCCCGGTTTGGTATCATAGGGTACGGAGCAGAGGGAGATGTAAGTATTTCCTTTAACGGGATAAAAGGTTATTGCACGGTCCATGAATCTCCCCCAGGGGTATTCTTCAGAACGTACAACGATCATGAATGCATCTCCGGGGTAAACTTCATCCGGAATGACGGACACCTCAGCTGCCTCTGCAGAGACAAGGGAGCAGAAGAGAATGAATACCACTAAAAAGACGCTGTCCAGGTATTTAAGCATCACAGATAGGATAGATTAACCCCTGTCTGTTCTGTCAAGAGGGGTATAAAAAATTTCTATTATTAACCCGGCAACTATTCAGAGAGACATATTCGTCAAAATCAACCACTTAAGAACTTGTTGCGTAAACCCTTGGTTTGTCACCCTGAACTTGTTTCAGGGTCTCATAACATATTGTTTTTTAGAGATTCTGAAATAATACTGAAACAAGTTCAGCACAGGATTCAGAATGACAAATATCGTTTTTTCTGTTTGTGCAACAAATTCTTAACCAGTTTAAAACTCTGTATTTATTTGCCGGGTTAATAATCCGATTATACTATTGCATTGTGGGTAAATACAAGGAAACAACACCTTAGTTTCTTCTGGACACTTATGATAGGTTGTGAAATTTTAGAGAAGACTGAAAGGATACTATTCTTCATCTTTTGACGCCAGTATACTATGCCCCCGTACTCTTTCAGAAGCCTAAAATTCTATGGCAGAATATTACCATTTCTGTCAATGAAAAATATACCGTCTATAGCTGGTATGGAGTGCCTGCAAATCCCGTCTTCAGACTGCTTCTTGGTTTGCTTTATGTCGAGAGCCTTCAGTGGATGTTTTGTATGGGATTCTTCCCTCTCTTAATATCCAAGGAATAAGAGGATTTGTTACAGCAGCTATCTCTTTGAAGTCATTATGCTGGAAATGGTCATCGGCAGTATAAATTTCATGAATGATTCCTTTTAAAGGCAGGGCTACAAGATAGTCATGTCGAGAGCGTGGTTATACTCGTCGGCAGCAGGATGGTATACGCCCCTGTCTGCAACAGGCAGGTCAAACGACTCCAGGGAATACCTCAACCGCCGCAGGAACTCGAAAAGTTCTTCTTCGGAGAGCAGTTCACAACCGCTTTGTAATCTCTTTTCTATTCGATTTATCCAAAGAGAAAATATACAATCTACCGTCTATAGCTGACCCTCTACCTAACCCCGGAGGCGTAGGTTCTGAACTAATGGGTCTTTCTACGGCGCCATGTCTCGAGTTCCTCTCTCAAAGGCTTCCAGTACTGCCGGTCGAGGTTCCTTTCTCTATCTTCTTCATCCCTCAGAAGACTTTGAAGCTCCTCTTGATTGCCATGAATTGCAGACCGGAGAAGTGGGCGGTTTGCGGCCATCAGGGATGCAATTTCCGGATATTTGGCTGCCAACGAAATAAGCAACTCCGGGGTCCTGCATTCAGCAAACCAGAAGCGTATCTTATCTTCTGAGGGGTTGTCGGCTGTATTGTAGATATCTGCATCAATCAAACGCCTGATCATTGGCCAGTCTTTATCACTCTGGGTCTTCTTTGACCTGACAAGGTCAGAAAGACCCATTACAGCTACTTTTCCGATTCCGGGCAAATCGACCTCTTCACGACGTTCCCATAACAAGGTAAAAGAGTCTACCCCCCGCATTATCCCTATTACATCAATCCTCAAACCGTTAACATCTTGCATGTGACATCTGAAATGGCATGCATGACCTCTTAATAGTACATCCTCTGAAAGATCAGGGAAGAAAATTTTTTCAGCCTCAAGCTCATTTAAAGCTGATCTTAGGTTCTCGAGGTTTTCAGAAGAGACCATAACCGCCAGATCAATATCACGACTGAACTCTGCAGCTCCATAAAGGATACAGGCCTGCCCTCCAATCAGCAGAGCCTTAACCCTATGCTTCAGAAATATAGAAAGGGCTCTGGGTATCGGGCTCCGGATCATAATCTCCTCCAAATAGCACAAAGACTTCCCATAGTTTCTGGGATTCTATAAAACGTTCTACCGGAGACATCCTGTACCAATCTAAAACCTCTTCTTCGATCATGTCCATGATGGCAGGCCCGGGTTTCTCAATTTTCGTTTCCATTCTGTAAATCCTGTCTACTTTCTTTTCTCCAGATTACACCAGAATAGTACCATTTTTGTCAATGAAAATACACCGTCTATAGCTGGCATGGAGTGCCTGTAAATCCCAGCTTCAGACAGCTTTTTTCTGCGATAATATTTATTTGTCGAATTCTTGTGGACTTAACGGTCTTTCAAGGAACACGACGCCCAGATCCATGTCAGCAAGAGGGTCTTTTGTCTTTTCGTATTCTTTGCCTTCGAGGAAGGCAGCACCCTCCTCCGCCATGGAGCCGAAGATATAGGCCTCCAGTATCCCGTAGTTTTTACAGATCCTGCCAAACCTTTCCTTTCTCATTTTTCCCTGTTTTCCTCAATCTTCTTGATCCTGAACTTTAAAGGATTCTTAGATTTTGCAAAATCTCTCACTAAAAATCTATAGCAATACACATCTGATAAAGAGAAGCCCACTCAATAAAATCCATAGCATCTCCAAGCCTGCCATGAATTCATTTCAGGGGTGACACTGTAGTTTATTTATGGACAGACTCTATTTAGATCGTCCTGTCATTTTATAGTATACCATAGTGCAGGTTTGGGGAGAGGCAAAACTTGTCAGGATCCTACCACTTCAGTCAATGAAAAAGCTACCGTCCATAGCTGGTTGGATTTGCCTGTAAATCTGTCCTCAGACAATTTTTCCGGTTTGCTTTATGTCGAGAGCCTTCTGTGGATGTTTTGTGGAGATATGCTGAAACATTACATGAACGTGCTTATTGTGCACAGTTTAGACCTAAGATAAATCAATCTCCTTCTATAGAAAAAATATCTAAGAATTTATCAACATCTACTATCTCGACAGTTTTGTATTTTCCAATCCTGAGAAGATGTGGATCGCCGGATATTACAAATTCAGCATTTGCCTCTACTGCACACTCTAAAAACCTGTTATCATCAGGGTCGTCCACTATAACTGTGATATGTTCCTTCGGTTCAACAAGCTTGCAATTAAAGAATACAAATTCAAGGATTTTGTTTTGTAAAGACTCAGTAAACTTCAGCTTTGGATAAGATACTACTCGCTTCAACTCTTCAAATATTTCAGGACTGAAGTAACAGACTATTTGATTGTTTTTTAGAAGTGTTAATAAGGCATCCGGTTTTCCGCCCCAACCGAATCCTGAAATGAAGACATTGGTGTCAATAACTACTTTTTTGACCTTGCCCATTTTATGGCTTCATCGACAATTTCCGGCTCAAGTCTTTCACGTTGTACAATCCTACTTGCCTCTTCCGTGATTTCTTCAAGTGATGGTGGTACAAAGGCTTTTTGCTTAAGCAACGTGTCAATGATTTCTTTCAATTCCTCGGGAGGAAACTGAGCCAGTACATTTATTACCTGTTTCTTGCTTAGCTCGATTGTTGGATTGCTCATGGCTGTCACCTCCTCTACCCTGTCGTTTTATTAGTATACCATAAAGAAAGTTTGACAAGTCCCGGCAGAACTTTCGCCGGAGCCTCCCTCAGAATATTGGAGCACGCCGGCCGATTTACAAAAGGAAAATATTCAATCTACCGTCTATATCCGGCATGGAGTGCCTGCAAATCCCATCTTCAGAGGGGTTTGGCATAAATTATTGAAATATGAGTTCTGTAATCTCAGGTAAAGGGGGAATAAATCTGACGCTGCGGAGGGAGGATAGAGTTGAAGGTCGACCTAAAGTTCTGAAGTCTTCGAACGTGCCCAGGATCTTTGCAAGTTCTGCAAGCCGTTGTCTTCTGTTAAAGTCCTTGATTGCATACACCACAGCTTCACGTTTGGTTTTTGCTCCAGTGTATTTTTATGGTTTTTTTTAACTCTTCTCCGGAATATCAATTGTGGTCTTCATGATTCTATAATACTAAATAAATGGATTATGGTCAATAGCTGTTTAGAACCCCTGAATTGCCGATAGAGATTCCATCAATCCATGAAAAGGGTGGTGGCTATCGGCTTTGAACGGTTTCCAAACAATCGTTATGCTTCACCGGGAGTGGGTTCCCTCTCCAGCCAAACCCTAAATCAGGTCTACAGCGGATAAACATTTGCGACCTCGATTATCCGCCATTTCCCCTTCACTCTGGCAAGGGCGCAACTGATGTCCCAGCCCTCTCCGAGCAAAGAGGTTGCGCTTTTTGGGACGAGGATAGGCCCCAGTGTGCCTCTTTTGCCTTTTTCGTATATCTCGATCCAGAGTTTTCCGGGTTCTACTCTTGAAATGTTATAGTGGTCAAACTCCATATAATCCTCATCATCAAGATCATTTGGATCGATACCGGAATCTTCGGCTGCCCAGTAAAGTATCTCTGCAGCACGTACCGCCCGGGGCAGGTTCCTTGCTGCATCAGCCCCTTCTTCCATGCCGTCCCTGGTTTCAGGCGCTTCCTCTGTTCCGCAAGAAACTCTGCAAGAACCACCTCGATGGTCTTCTCTGCTCTCTCCGGGAACTTTATTGCCTTCTTACTCATAGCGAACCTCTCTTCCTGTCGATTTTTTTGCTACCCAGGGGTTTTCAAGGAGTTGCATAATTTTTCATTCTTCTTTACCGGAATCTTCCATCTCTTTCTCAAACACCGCCCCCAGAGGTTTATCTCTATCCCGAAGGCGCAGAGTTTTAAGACCTCGGCTCAATTAAATATATCAGAAGCGCCGTACTGCTTATCTTTCAGGCAGTATCTCTCCGGTTATTATATCCTGCTGAAACATCCCTAATCTATGCACCTTGCCGAAGGCCCCGATCTTTGGTCGGAGGGCTTGGCATCCTTACTGTTTGTACCAAAATACCTCTGCCTTTGTCAATTGATTGCCGGTATTGAGCAGCCGGCAAAAAAGGTCAGGTTATTTTTGAACAGGCCCTGAGTTCCGACTTGACCGACTCTACAATGGAGATCAGGTTTTCCCTGTTTTTATCCGGCAGATTTTTTAATGCCCGGATACGATCCGCATAGTCCTTTGTAACGGTAAGGACCTCATCTATCAGGTCCAGCAGATAGTTCTTCCTGAAACCGAGGTTTCTTGTAAACCGCAAAAGGGCTTCGGGAAGGAAGACCTCTCCATATTGTCCGAACGGCATCGGGGTCAACAGGTTGTGTATGCTGTAAGCCCGCATGGGCGTCGGGTCGTAGACAGGCGAAAATGCAAGGGTGTTTTCCTTGTTTATAATCGAGAGATTCTCAAGGTGCATGTCACCGTTGCCTGTTGTCAGGGCGAGCAGGAGCCGCTTCAGGAGATGCTGTTTGGCGGACTTCTTGTCCGTAACCAGATCAATGGGGGAACGGTCGATGGCACGGCCGATTGCATCATAGGTGGTGCTGTAAGGGGTCGTGATGGTCTGATCGCCTGAAGCGAATATGGAATATAATGTCTCGGTAAACACGGGATTGCAATTCCTGTCACGGTCAAATCGTTCGATCACGATTGTGGGGATATCATTAATCACGGTTTTCCACCTGCGCGGCACCTCGAAACCCGCTTCTTCGTGTATATCCAGGGCCTGGGCTTCCAGCTCGATAATGCCCGGGTAGCTCCTTGTCTGCTCAAATTTCAAAATCACATCCGTAACACCGTGGGCTCCGATTTTACTTGGAAGCCCTACCTCTCCGGTCCACCCGGTCTCAGGGATCGTCATCAGAAGTTTCGGGATAGCGCCGCCCACAGTGGGTGTGGCCCCTATGATCTGAATAAATTCTTCGACATCGCCGTCAAACCAGGACAGGAACTCCTTCAGGGAGAAGCCGAACTTATCCGAAATCTCAAAAAGGCTGTGCCTTGCTGGAACAGAGTACCACTCAATGGCCTTCTCATCGTCTTTAAATACATCCAGATGCCCTATACCACCGTGCCCCGCCATCATCAGGATCTCCCAATCCGCATCAAAGCCCCGCGAGGGGACAATGCCTTTTTTGGCCAGGTATGCAAGAATGAGTTGTCGTTGAAAATTCTTCTCGCCCTTTGGCGGTATCAGCGATTGAATAGGGGGCGGTAAATCAAAGAATTCAGTTCGGGGACGAACTATAGTCGTCTGCTGAATGATTTCCGGAGGATACAGAAGCCCGACACCGGGCAGGCCGGTCTTCAGGAAGTCTTCGCTATATGTAAAACGACACCCGGAATCAGTCACATAGATGCGCCCCATCTTCACCGGCCGCATCCCTATGCGTGTCCAGACAACCGCTTCACGGTCGGTCTTCACGGAGAACATCTCCTGAGAGAATTTTCTCTAAAACAGGGGCCGCTGGAGATAGGGCTACTTTCAGCCCCACGGCGTTGGCCAGCCGGATAAGGGTGGAAAGCTGTATGTCGGATGCCTTTTTTGCACGGGACAGTGTTTCCTGTGATATCCCTGCCTTCCGGGCAATGTCTTTCTGTTCAAGGCCCTGCTTTTTCCCCTCAAGAATAATCTGATCAAGCAAGGCGGAAATCACATCCTGCATATAGTTAACTCCTCTGTCAATTTTTATCTTTATTATAGATTAATTTGAGTTGTTTGTCAATTATCCAATTGATTCGTAGATCAATTATAATGACAATATCAGCATGATTGAGTTATATATCAATTACTGCTGGGGGTAAGCAAGCCTCCAGCCTGCCAGCCTGTAGAACTTTACAGGTTTCTTCCGTATTTCAGCGTGTTCCGGCTGATGCTCAGGTGCATCTGCGGCTGGTTCAGTTCATGTCCCGTATCCATGAAGGGAACAAGTACGAGTTCTCTGTCCACGGGGGTTACGGAGATACCGTCAATAATGCTTATGAATTTCTTCCTCGGGATAGCCATTTCGATGAGGATGGTCTTCAGGCTTTCAAACGCCTCACCAAATGGGAGATTCACGGAAAACACAAATCCCCCTGGAAGGGGGGCGCTCATCTCGGGGGCAAGCTGGCTGACCGTTGCCTTCATTGAGGCAGAGAGAAAGAGCCCCGGCTGTACCTTGAAGGCGGGCGTCCAGAAGGTGATGTCTTTTTCTTCCCATTCATCCCGGATTACCCTGGGGAGGTTTGCAAACCTTACGAGATCTGCATAGGAGTTAAGCCCTATCTCTTTTATTTCAGCGCTTAGTCTCCAGAAGGGAAGATAGAGCGCACCGGCATCCTTTGTATGTATGACGGAGTATCGAACCTTCTCCAGTCCATGATACGAGGCCTTCCAGGCTGAATCACAGTTTCTGCAGAGGAGAACGAGGCTGTCCGTTTCCCCCGTCATATCCCATCCGCAGTCCGGGCAGAGGGTGGGGATGAACTTCACGCCCCAGTCCTTCATCTTTACAAACCGGAGGGACATATCCCCGGGTATCTTACAGAGGAGGCTTTTTGATACGGTGTCATAGAACCTGTCACCGTCAATTGAGAGAGGGAGATAGATCAGGTTCGTTGTTTCTCCAATGAAGGCCCGATGCAGCGGTGCTTCCTGACCGGTGTTAAGAATAGATCCCTGCTGCTTTAAGCTCAGGCTTTCAGCGTGATTGCGCCTCTTTTCCATGTCCGGGAGCACCTCCCTGAAGGGGCGCTCCGGAAGAAAAAAATGGTGTTTCAACTCCGGTGAGAGGAACTTCAGCCTGACCGCCTGTGGCCTTACTCCAAGGGAGATGGGAAAGAGGGAATGCTCAGAGGCGGAGATAGTGGAATCAGTTATCCTGTGTTCGGTTTTTACAACACTGCTTGAGAAGATTATGCCCTTGAACCTCCAGTAAGGTGTGAAGATGAGTTCTTCCGGGGATTGATCTGCCGGGGGGAGGATGTATTTGAAGTAATCCCGTGTTGAGATAAAGAGCCTTACGCGGCAGTATGAACAGGAGAGGATCCGGTCTGTATCTGCAAGGATGACAGGTCCCCCGCATTGAGGGCACTGTTGTTCTATGCTCCATGTTTCAGAGTTTCTGTCCACAGTGATTGCAGTAAACAGACTCCGGAAGATTTAACTCTCCACAATGGGGGCATTTCTTTTCAGAAGGGATATCCTCAACAGCTGCTCCGCAGCGCAAACAGAATTTTGCATGGGCGGGCAGGTTCTTCCCGCACTTGTGACATTGCTGTAAGACGAGGATCTGGTGTCCGCAATGGGGGCAGAATCTTGCATCCTTTGAGACAGGGTGATGACACTCCGGACATTTTGTCTCCACGGGTTCAGAGGATGTCTGTTCAGGAGATTTCTGATTCTTCATCATCTCGGCAAACATGGCCGGTATCATTAAACCAAAGCCCATCCCCATGCCGGCACCCGCCTCTCCCTGTGTTTCGGCCGCCTTCTCCATCGCCATGGCCGCCTTCATCTTGAAGAGGCGGTCCAGATCATCGAAGACGTGGAGTTTGCTCTTGTCGTCTATTGCCTTCTGGACCTCCGGAGGCGGTGTTACGGAATTGATGTAGAGCTTCGCAAGGCCAAGCCCGAAATGACTGAAGTCCTCTTCAAGGCGCTTCAGGAGCCCGTCAGAGAGTTCATCATAGGTCCCGGGGAGGTTCAGGATTGTGTCGAGTTTTTCACCGAGGTGGTCATTGAACCGGGATACGATAACACGGTTGAGGTATTCCTCTATATCATTTGTTGTGTAAATGCCCTGGGTTCCGACAAGGCGGTTGATGAACAGCACGGGCTGTACAACCCTTATATCGAATACCCCGAAGGCACGAAGGCGGACAAGACCAAGTTCAGAGTCCCTGAAGGCAACGGGATCCCGTGTCCCCCACTTGAGGTTCGGGAATATCTTCATGTTTACAAAGTATACCTCCGCCCTCAAAGGACTGGTCATGCCCCACGGTATGCTAAGTATTTTGGTTAAAATGGGTATGTTTGCGGTAGTCAGTGTGTGTCTGCCGGGCTCGAATGCATCGAATGCCTTGCCCTGGTAAAAGAGCACGGCAGCCTGGCTTTCCCGGACTACAAGCTGTGCCCCGAACTTGATCTCTCCGGAACCCTTTTGAGGGATCCTGAAGACGATCTCCTTCCCTGTCAGGTCAAACCATTCAAGAACCTCAAGAAAGATTACATTGTCTTTTCCCATATTCGACCCCCCGGAGTTTTAGATATGATCCATAAAATATTGCCTGAAAGTCAAGCTTGACGGCGTCGTAAAAAATCGATCTCCTGTGTCGTAGCGGGTACGCCCAATGCTCAACATACCATAATTAGCGCCTGTGTATAAAGTCAGTCTCTCTATCTGTCATTCCGGCAGTCCTTAGGCCGGAATCAAGTGTTTTCAATAAGTTCCGGATACCCGACTACAGACTTCGGGTATGACAGAAATAAAAAACGGCAATTTATACACAGACTCTAATTAGAGTCTGTGTATAAAGTCGAACAGTTGTCGTTATTCCGTCATTCCGGCTTGTCCGGAATCGTTCTTTAAGAAGGATTCCCGACGCGCTTCACTTGCGGGAATGACTAATGACTGTAGTTTATATACACAGACTCTAAGTATGCCTCCGCTCGGGCGACACCACTACTCCTTAGTATATCGAAAGTATATCGAATTTTTACAATGCACCTTGCCGAAAGCTCCGGCCTTTGGTCGGAGAGCTTGACTTAGCCATCCTAAAACGGTACTATGGACTTTTTACGAAACCAAGTTTTTAGTGCATTCCGGTGTAGGGAGGATCCATGTTTTGGCAGGGAAACCTGCATCTGTGAGTAAGGTGCGAGTTCCCTGTGTGTGTGGGTTTCAGGAATGATAGCCATCTCCATTTCCAGGAGCGGGAGCAAGGGATTCCTCGTGGTCTTCATATTCCGTTGTCCGGGGCGCACCGGCCGTTTTTGCCGCTGTTGCCGCTGTTGGATGGGTTTGATTATCATCAAGCTTGAACCATGCTATGAGTGTCGTGAGTTCACCGGACAGCTTTGTGAAATCGTTGGTTGCCAGGTCGATCTGGGAGACACCTTCTTTTGATATCCGGGATACGTTGGAGATGTTTTCCATGTTTGTGGAGACCTGTTCAATGGCTGCCGATTGCTCCTCTGTTGCTGTTGCAATGGACTGTACCATATCGAGACTCTGCTGTGAGGCATGGACTATTTTCTTGAGGACCTCTCTTGCATTCTCAGCCAGCTTTACCCCCTCCTCAGCCTTTACCTTGCCTTCTTCCATACCTTTAACGGATATGTCGGTCTCCTTCTGAATCTTCCCGATCATCCCTGATATCTCCTCCGTTGCCCTCGCCGTCCTCTCTGCAAGCTTTCTCACCTCATCAGCCACAACGGCAAAACCCCTGCCCTGTTCGCCCGCCCTTGCCGCCTCGATAGCTGCATTTAAGGCAAGGAGGTTTGTCTGGTCGGCGATGTCGTTAATAACATTGATTATGTCTCCTATCTGCTTGTTGCTTTCACCCAGTTGTTCGATCTGACCGGCGGAGGTCTCAACAGCCCGGGATATGTCCAAGAGGCCGGAGATTGCCTTTTCGACTACTGTTTGGCCTTCATTGGCAACTTCAACGGAGACTTTTGCGGCCGATGATGCATCAGAGGCATTCCTTGCTACATCCACGATGGTCTGGGAGATCTCCGTAGAGGCAGTGGCCGACTGTTCGATCTGCAGGACCTGGTCTTCTATCCCCGAGGCGATTTGAGAGACTGAAGCCGATACCTCCTCGGAGTTGGAGGCAACGGTATAAGATGCAGCGGCAATCCGTTTAACAATCGATCTGAGGTTTCCGACGAGTTGATGCATTGCCTTATGCAACTGGCCGAATTCGTCTTTTCGTTGAACATCCGATAGTTCCATGCCCAGCTCTCCTTCGGCTAATTTATTGGCCATTCCGACCGTCTCATTCAATGGTTTGTTTATGCTGCGGATCAGGAACAGACCGCTTACCATGACGAAGAGAAGTGAAAACAGGGTGATAACCAAAATCACGGTCTTTAGTTTGTTTACCGAAAGAACAATCCTTCCCAACTGCTTTTCCATGTCACCCCGCATATCATTCACGAAGGGATTTAAAATTTTTTCAAGATCCCCTGCTGATCTGTTAAAATCCGCCATCAGCTTGTTCCCGGCTCCGGCTCCATCTTTAATGTAGGATCCTGCCATCCTCCTGCCCATCTTGTAAAACTCATCTGTCCTGCTTCTCAGCCCGTCTATCCTCCGGATGCCCGCGGCATTGTTTTCTCTTCTGTATTTGTCCTTGAATCGCTCCATGCTGTCGAGAAGGGTGAGGTAGTTCTTCTCCGCTTCCTTAAATCCTTTGTCGAGGCCATTGAGTCCGCGTGTGGCTGATATCATTGAGAGGTGCTGGTTTATCCCGATCACCTCCTTGCTCATAACCTCGGCAAGGATTAAAAAGGGTGTGTCTTCCTCTTTTATAACCTTTGCTTTTTCTGATATTCCTTTGCTGATCAGAAAGGTCCAGGCTGCGATTATGGTCATTAATGCCAGTGGGACTGCAAAAGAAAGGATGATTTTTTTACCGACCTTCAAGTTGTTCCATTTCATGATAGCCTCCCGGTTCTTATATTTTTTTGATCCGTCTCATAACGGTTTCACCGGCATGACAGTGTCGCGTCGACTCGCAATTGTCATTCCGGCTTGTCCGGAATCCAAGAGGAGTATGATTCCCGACGTAGCGGGAATGACAATTCAAACACCCCGGCATTATAAGGTTGAACGACACTATGGTTTCACCGGCAGGAAACCTTTATATGGATTATCGGCCATGTTCAAGAAAACTTTAATTAATAATGTAAATACTATACCTATTATGTTTTCAATACCACGGAGTCTCTGCAGAAGGCAGAAGGCAGAGGATAGAGGATAGAGGGCTCCTGCCCGCCTCCGAGGCAAGCAATCCCGGTGAAGCATAACGATTGTCTAAAAAGCGCTCAAGGTCATATCCACCTGTCCTTTTCATTGATTGATAGAATTCCTATCGGCAATTCAGGGCCGGCCTGCTAACCCCGTTGTCAATTATGTTAAAATATTATGGGTTGTCTAATGACCTGAAAACAAAGAAGATATTGGAGGATCGTGATTTTATGAAAAGGACTCTTGTATTTTTCTTCCTGATAGCCCTGATCCTGACAGAAGGATGCAGGGGAGGGGGAACCATTGAAGGAAACAGATATTACAACAGGTCCTGGGGGTTTTCTATCGGGATCCCCGAGGGATGGAAGGAATCAAATGTGTCAGGGGCGGTAGCGGGTTTCATAAACCCGGAGAAGACCGCAAGGGTCAATGTCATTGTCCAGACACTCCCTGAAGGGGTGACCCTCGAAAAGTACAGAGATAAGGTCTCTTCCCAGGTCGGAGCATCGCGTGTCCGGAAGGTCAACGACGGCAAGATGCTGATTGATGGAGCTGCTGCATACTGGTCCATCATGGTGATGACCGTTGAGGGAAAGAGGTTCAAGTCTTTGAATTATTACACCATGAAGGGACGCACCGTTTACACCATTATATGTACTGTTGATGCTGATAAGTTTGTTGATTCTGAAGACGTGTTCTATAGCTTTGCAGAGAGCTTCAGATTTGAACAGTAACGTTCACTCACGTTGCCGGTTCAGTTTTTGAGCGGCTTTTTTGAGTTCTATCATGTATTCAAAGAAGGCCTTGCACTTTTTCAGCCTGAAGATATAGACCTTACCGGATGGTTCGTCCAGGTTCTTTATTACCCTGATAAGCTTCTCCGCTCTTTCTGCAAGATCCGTCAGTTCATCAATGCTCAGTGATTCCCCGTCCTGGACCTTGGAGCAGATTTCTTCAAATTCATTGTGCCAGTCCCCGGCAATCGAATAAGAGCGGATGGGGAGTACAAAGAGGAGCGTTAAGAGCAGAGTTGCGAAGAAAAGGCCCGTGACTGATAGCCTGGATACAGCGGTGATCCCTTGCATGCCTTAGTACCTCCCTGTCCTAAAGGTTGCAGTCTCCTAATAAGATTATCAGAAAACACGGTGCGTGTCAACTGATTCACCCAAGCCCGGATTCGCCGTTTGACTCGTGGGTCAAATAGAGGGCGGATTGGTAACGGCTTTTCGTCTCATTCCCGGCTGGCCTCCTGCATGCCTCCGGGGTAAGCAATCGGTTTCACCCTTTCCCGTCGGTGTTGCAGGTAAAGTTTACCCCGGATGGTTTAACATAGACCCTGTATTTTTCAGATTTAAAATTGTATAATTAATAATAGTTCACCCCTACCCTAACCCTCCCCCGTCAAGGGGGAGGGGACAAAGGAATACTGCCTCGCCTAAGAGGAACGTACTATAAAGTCCCCCTCACCTGGCGGGAGGGGGTTAGGGGGCGCTGAACTATTACTATAATTAGAGTCTGTGTATAAATTACATCATTTGTCATTCCCGCAATCCCGAATGCATTCGGGAGTCGGGAATCCTTTTTAAGGACAGATTCCGGACAAGCCGGAATGACGGAAAAACGACAATATACACAGACACTAATTAATTGGCCGATAAGTAACCGGTGGTATTTCTGATAGAATGTTCGATTGCGTATGGAGATAGAAAAAGACAGGATAATTGAGAAGCTCAAGAACCCCCAGTGGAGGATGGTGATTGCACTTGTGCTTATCTTTGTGTTCCTCATTGTCTGGAGGGGTCTTTTTGTGCCGAATCCGCAGGAGCGCTATACTGTAAGTTACAGCGAATTAATGAGGGAGATTAATGGGAAAAACATCGCGTCTGTAACAATAAAGGGGCTCCAGGTTTCCGGTGAATTTATAAATGACGTAACCATAAGGCCGCCCGGCGAAAAGACGGAGAGGAAGGTTAAGCGCTTTCTGACCTATCTTCCCTCCTTCCAGGGGGAAGGCATCCTGAAGGTTCTGAGTGACAAAGGTGTAGACGTTGACGTTGTTCCGTCCGAGCAACGTTCTTTTCTATGGCAGTTGGTGGCCGGTCTGCTTCCGTGGCTGCTTATTATAGGTGTCTGGGTCTTCCTGATGAAGCGGGCACAGCAGGTTCAGGGTGGGCCCGGGGGGCTTTTCTCCTTCAGCTCGAGCAAGGCCAGGAGATACGAGTTTACCGAAAAAGCAAAGGTGACTTTCCAGGATGTTGCAGGGATGGAGAATGCCAAGCAGGAGTTGGGGGAAACAATACAGTTCCTCAAGGAGCCGGCTAAGTTCAGGGATATCGGGGCAAAGATTCCCAGGGGGGTGCTTCTTATAGGCCCTCCCGGCACTGGAAAGACCCTTCTTGCACGTGCCGTGGCAGGAGAGGCGGAGGTTCCCTTTTTCAGCATAAGTGCATCGGAGTTTATAGAGATGTTCGTAGGTGTCGGTGCGGCGCGGGTCCGGGATATGTTCAAGAAGGCAAGGGTGTCACATCCAAGTATTATTTTTATTGACGAGATAGATGCGGTTGGCCGTACAAGGGGTGCAGGGCTCGGGGGCGGACACGACGAGAGGGAGCAGACACTCAATCAGCTTTTAAGCGAGATGGATGGATTCGAACCTCATGAGGAGGTTATTCTGATTGCGGCAACAAACAGGCCGGATGTGCTTGACCCGGCGTTGTTGAGGCCGGGCAGGTTTGACCGGCAGATCGTGATCGAGAGGCCGGGCTGGAAGGACAGAAAGGCAATTCTTGAGGTTCACGTCAGGGACAAGAAGCTCTCGGAAGATGTGGACCTGGATAAAATGGCAAGAGGGACGCCCGGTATGACCGGTGCAGATCTGGAGAACCTTGTGAATGAGGCGGTGCTGGTCGCCGTAAGGAGGGGAAAGGAAAAGGCGGGTATGGAGGACTTTGAGGAGGCCCGGGACAAGGTGCTGATGGGTGCCGTAAGAGAAGAGAGCATCAGTGATCTTGAGAAGAAGATAACCGCCTGCCATGAGGCGGGACATGCCCTTGTTGCCCACAGTCTGCCCGATGCCGATCCAATACACAAGGTGAGCATTCTGCCGAGGGGGATGGCGATGGGGGTGACACAGTTGCTTCCCGAGGAGGACAGGCACTACTATCCGAAATCATACCTGATGACCCGCCTCACTGTCGCCCTTGGCGGCAGGGTGGCAGAGAAGATTGTCTTTAATGATGTGAGCACCGGGGCACAGAACGACCTCAAGGAGGCAACCTCCCTTGCGGAAAAGATGGTTGCTCAGTGGGGGATGAGCGACAAGGTGGGTCCCTTGAACCTCGGAAGGGGTGAGGAGCATCCCTTCCTCGGGATGGAACTCGCCCAGCCGAAGCGTTACAGTGAGGACATGGCCTGGCTTATGGATCAGGAGATAAGGCGCTTCATTTTAGAGGCCGAAGGCAGGGCAGAGGCAATACTCAAAGAGAACAGGGACGCACTTGATCGTTTGGCGGAGGCGTTGATTAAGGAGGAGGTCCTTGACAGGAAGCAGATAGACGAGATAATTAAAGGGGGGATTGCCTGAAGGAGAGGAGACGGAGCTGGAGTGTCCTTCCTCTTTCCCACACATTTATGGTAGGGGTATAGACGGCATCGATGAGCTTTGTGCCGTCAAGTATATCCGCCTTGTCCCCCATATCAAATCCGATTGCATCAAGGATGTATGAACGGTGTTTAAGTCTCATCTTCAGGTGCTTCTTCCCCACAATTTTTGGTCCCACAGCTTCAAGACCTCTTGTGCCTAACACGGGAGAGGAATTTCCGAAACCCAGTGGTTCCATGAGGTCGATCTCCCTTACAAGTGAAAAGCCGACCTCCCGGAAGGCTACGGATGCATCGATTTTCAAGGTAGGGACAAGATCGGAATCGGTCAGGCTGTCCGGTATTATCCGGTTCATCCTTGTCTCGAAGAGTTCCACATCCCCGGCCCGCAATTTAAGACCGGCTGCCTGCCTGTGTCCACCGAAGGATAAGAGGATATCCTTGCATAGAGAGATTCCATGATAGAGGTCAAGGGGCGGGATACTGCGGGCGGATCCCTTTGCAATACCATCCGTGATGCCGAAGATGAAGGCCGGTCTGTAGTAGGCATCTGCAAGCCTCGATGCCACAATGCCCACAACACCTTCGTGCCAGCCTTCGGATGCAAGAACTATCGAAAAATCATGGCCCTTTTCCTTGAGCATGGCAAGGGCCTCCTGGTATATCTCTTCTTCAATTTGCTGCCTTTTTTTGTTGAGGTCGTTCAGCCGCCTTGCAAGGGCTATGGCTTCATTGTAGTTTTCAGTTACAAGCATTTTGATCACGTCATTGGCGTTGTCTATCCTGCCCGAGGCGTTCAGACGGGGAATCAGAGAAAAGGACAGGAGGCCGGCGGTTAATTTCCTGCCATTGAGTCCCGATACGTCTTTCATTGCAGAAATACCCGTTCGAGGAGATTCATTTATAAGTCTTAAGCCCTCTTTAACGATTACCCTGTTTTCACCGACAAGTGGGACAACGTCGGCAATTGTTCCAAGGGAAGCAAGGTCAATCATGTCGAGGGCATTGTCCATGCCGATGAGTGCGGCTGCAAGCTTGAATGCAACTGTTGAACCGGAAATTATCGAGAGGGCATCGTCGATCTTTGGATTTATGAGTGCCGCTGCCCCGGGGAGTACGGTTTTGCCTGAATCGTCCTTTGCGGGCTCGTGGTGGTCTGTAATCACAACCCCGATTCCCCTGTCGGAAGACTCCTTAACCGCCTTGAAGGATGTTATGCCACAGTCGACGGTGATTATAAGCCGGACACCGGACTCTGCGGCAAACTCTACACCGGGCCGGTTGAATCCGTAACCGTGAAGCCTCCTGTCGGGAATGAAATACAGGACGTCGGCCCCCATTTTTTTCAGGGTGCTGAACAGTATTGCAGTACCCGTGATCCCGTCCGTATCGTAATCGCCATGTACGAGGATTCTTTTTTTGTCCCTGACGGCCTTCTTAATGATCTCTGTTGCCTCCTTTATACCCTGAAGCTCGAGGGGATCATTAAGCCTTGAAAGGGAGGGATCAAGAAACACCCTTACCTCGGCGGGCGTCTTGATGCCCCGGTTGATCAATATCTGGGCAAAGGCGGGAGATGTGGAGGTGCTCTTTGCGAGGTACTCTATGTATTCCGGGTTTGTCTTCTGAACAAACCATCTTCTATGAGGCATAGGGCTCCTCTTTATTGTGTTACAGACACTGTTTTCTATAAGCTGCTAACGGTTGCGTTACGAGGATGCCGCCTGAATGCCCCGCTCCGTGAGCGGGAATGAACGACAGCTAAATAGAGTCTGTGTATAAAGTCGGTCTCTCAATCCGTCATTCCGGCAGTCCTTAGGCTTGTCCCCGCATGTAGTAAGCGGGGAGCTTCACTTCTTAATGGAGAGGGGTTTCTTCCCCTTCCATAAGAGGACTATCGGGCTTGCCACAAAAACCGAGGAATATGTGCCAACACTAATACCGAGGATCATGGCAAGCGCAAAGTAATGTATCACTTCACCGCCGAAGAGGAAAAGCGCCATGGCGGCAAGCAGGGTAGTGAGGGATGTTACAATCGTCCTGGAAAGCACCTCGTTTATGCTCCTGTTAATAACGCCTACGATGGATTCTTTTGCTACATATCTGAGGTTTTCTCTTATCCTGTCAAAGACGACGACGGTGTCTGTAAGCGAGTAGCCGGCGATAGTCAGAAGGGCGCTGACCACTATGAGGTTGATCTCTATTCCCATGATATTGAAAAGTCCGAGGACGGCAAGGACGTCATGTGCGGTTGCTGCGGTTGCACCGATACTGAAAGAGAACTGAAAGCGCCATGCAATATAGAGAAGGATGCCCAGAGTCGCAGCAAGGATTGCCCATAGTGCGTCCTGCCTCAGCTTTGCACCGACCTTCGGGCCGATCTCAATGGTTGAATCGACGGTAATTTTGTTGCCCTTGAAGCCATTCCTCAGGGTTGAGATGATCTTCTGAGAGAACTTGCCGAGTGTTTCCTCCTTCTGCTTAATCCGTATAAGCACCTTGTTGACGGTAGGGAACTCCTGGAGGTCAAAATCCTTAATGCCGGCTGACTCGAGCATGTGCCTGACATCCTGGATGGGTACCTGCTTTTCAAACTTCAACTGTACCGCAGTCCCTCCGACAAAGTCTATCCCGAGATTTGCAGAACCGGTTACAATCTGTATAATTGCAATTATGCCGGAGATTACCAGTATTCCTGAAATGATGAAGGTGTACTTCTTAAGACCCATAAAGTCGATGTTTGTCTTCTTAATGATTTCAATCATATACTCAGCTTTTTGACCTCCCTTCTTAGATTGATGATGTCGAACACGGTCTTGGTGCCGATAAGGGCGGTGAAGAGGTTTATCGCTACGCCAAGGCTAAGGGTGACAGCAAACCCTTTGATGGGGCCTGTTCCAAACTGGAAGAGGACGGCAGCCGTTATTAAGGTCGTTACATGAGAGTCGACTATGGTTATGAATGCCTTGTCGTACCCCGAGTCGACGGCTGCGCGGGGTGTCTTCCCGGCACGAAGTTCTTCCCTCATACGTTCGAACATGAGGACATTCGAGTCCACGGCCATACCTATGGCAAGCACGATGCCGGCAATGCCCGGGAGGGTGAGGGTGGCATTCAGAAAGGCCATTGCGCCAAGGAGCAGTATTACATTGAGCAGCATGGCAAAATCGGCAATCAGACCGGAGAATTTGTAGTAAAGCACCATGAATACCACAACAAGCAGGACGGCTATGATACCGGCCTTCTTTCCGGCATTAATGGAGTCCCTCCCGAGGGACGGTCCGACCGTTACATTCTGGATGAGCTTGACAGGGGCGGGAAGGGCGCCGGCCCTCAGGACAATGGCAAGGTCCTTTGCGTCGTCCATGTTAAAGGAACCCGAGATCTGGGCGCTGCCACCGGCTATCCGTTCCCTTATTACGGGCGCCGAGTAAACATTGCCGTCGAGTATGATTGCAAGCCGTTTCTTGACATACTTGCCCGTTATTTCCTCAAAGAGCTTTGCGCCGGCACTGTTAAAGGTCAGAGAAACGTAAGGCTCATTAAACCTCTGGTCGATTGCAATCTTTGCTTCAGACAGGAGGTCGCCTGTGAGAAGAACCTCCTTCTTAAGCAGGAAGGGGCGCTTTGTCACCTCTCCGGTATCTTTATTAACAACCCTCTGGAAGAGGATTTCATCTCCCTTGGGGATTTTATCTTTAAACTTGTTGATGAGCTCTTCCTCTTCACCCGGTCTTATGGATGGGGGCAGCTCGGAAGCAACAGGGGCCTCGTCATCAACAAGTCTGAACTCAAGCTGTGCCGTCTTGCCGATCAGCGCTATCGCCCTCTTGGGGTCCTTGTAACCCGGTAACTGGACGACAATCTCGTTTTCTCCCTGTCTGTGGATTACAGGTTCGGCGACACCAAACTGGTCAACCCTGTTGCGGATTGTCTCGAGCGCCTGGTCTGTTGCGTTATTCTTGATCTTGTTGGCCTCACTTGCAGGTAGCCTCAGGACAAGCTTGTCACCCCGGGTGTCGGTTTCAAGGTTGGGATAGGCATCAAGTATGGCCTGTCTGACTTCGGGTTCATTCGGTGTGACTGTAATATCGCTACCGGAGGTCGTTATATCAACGTTCAGCTTTCTCTTTGCAAGGACATCCTTCAGCCGCTGGGCAATCCGATCGGTAGTGATCTCAACCGCCCTGTCGCCCTCTACCTCGAAAACCAGATGGATACCACCCTGAAGATCCAGTCCGAGAGCGATACCCCTGTTTGGCATGATGTCCTTCCACCACTGGGGCATATGTTTGAAAACAGGTGTATTCGGCAGGAAAAAGACTAAGGCAAGGATCACGGTGCCGATAATGAGTGTCAGTCTCCACTTAACCTTCTTCATCCATCCTCCTTATGCCATTCTTGTATTGTTTATATACAGATTGAATTCCGCCCCGAGAGTCCTTGCAGCCTGCCTGCATGTCGACATTCTCGAAAGGAAGATCTCAAAATACTCGATCACCTGGGAGATTCTTGTATCTATCACAAGGGAAAGGGTTATGAGTTTAGCCGGGGGATCAATTGACAGATCCGACTCCGTTGCAGCGTAGTTGACCCTGTCGTGGATATCCTGACTTACCATGGAGGGGTTTCTGACCCTGCTTCTGTGCACGTCCGATTTGTCTGCAATAAGCATCGACGCAGATACTTCGTCGGGTATTGAGCCCTCGATTTCTTCGTGAATTACTACAGCAGTCATGATCGTTATGATATCCCGAAGTTCAAATCCCGTCTCCTCAAGAATCTCTTTAGAGAGTAACGCCCCCATTTTGTGGTGCATATCTCTGCCAAGCATATTCCCGATGTCATGCAGAAATCCGGCCGCCGCTGCAAGGACGGCGGTTTTTTCGGGGTAGCCGAGCTTTTTTAATATTCTGTATGCGGTTTTTGAAACAACACCACAGTGTCTGAGCCCGTGTTCAGTATAGCCTATACAGTCGAGATACCGGTCAGCGGCCTCAATATAGAGTCTTGCCTTTGGATTATTTAAGAGTTTATCGATATCAGGGACATTCTCAGTCTTCTTCTGAACTGGACCTGAGTGTTGCAATGTAAGCCTTCCCGACTTTTATTTTCACATTCTCGGCAATCTTCAGAGTCACTGTTTTTTCTCCTACAGCCTCTATCAGCCCATAGATTCCGCCTGTAGTGACAATTTTATCACCCTTTTTGAGTGATTCAAGCATCTCCCTGTGCTGTTTAGCCTTCTTTTGCTGCGGCCGGATAAGGAGAAAATAAAAGATGGCAAAGATGATTATAAGCGGCAAGAAACTTGTGAGTAAGGCCTGAGGTCCCTGTGCTCCACCCTGTGTCGGTCCCATAGCCCAAGCTATTGATTCAAACATGGTTCACCTCCCTTTTTTTATCCCGGTAGCGCATATGCACTCTCCGGGGTAAGATATAGTAACCTTTTAGGGGTTTTTTATCAAGGTCCTGAATAAGGGACCAAATTCAATATTATAGTCAGTTTGTTCTTGAATTTGCAATGACCGGGGATTAACGTAATTTAAGAATGAAAAGGCCATAATTGTTGCATAAAGCCCGGAGATTTATTTAAGATTAAAGTATGGTTACAATTTTCAAGAAGATTTTCGGGACCAAGAACGAGAGGGAAATAAAGCGTCTCGGTCCGATAGTGGAGCGGATAAACGCCTTTGAGCCGGAAATTTCTCCCCTTACCGATCAACAGTTAAGGGCGAAAACAGATGAGTTCAGGGAGAGGCTTGAAGGGGGGGAGAGCCTTGACGATATCCTCTTCGAGGCCTTTGCCACAGTGAGGGAGACAGCTAAGAGGCTTATTAATATGAGGCATTTCGACGTGCAGCTCCTGGGGGGTGTCGTGTTGCATGAGGGGAAGATAGCCGAGATGAAGACCGGTGAGGGTAAAACCCTTGTGGCAACCCTTCCCGTGTATCTCAATGGCCTCGATGGCAGGGGCGCCCATATTGTTACGGTTAACGACTATCTTGCAAAGAGGGATGCCCTGTGGATGGCTCCGGTTTATCATCACCTCGGGTTGACGGTTGGGATAATCCAGCATGATGCCTCATTTCTTTACGATCCTGAATTCCGGGCCGATGACAAGAGTTATGACTGCCTGAAACCCTGTTCCAGGAAAGAGGCGTACGGTGCAGACGTAACCTATGGGACGAACAATGAGTTCGGGTTCGATTACCTGAGGGACAACATGAAGTATGAGATTGATGATTACTGCCAGCGAGAACTCAACTATGCGATTGTGGATGAGGTTGACAGTATCCTGATAGACGAGGCAAGGACTCCCCTTATAATCTCCGGTCCATCCGAGGAGGCAACGGGGAAATATTACAAGATAGACAAGATCATACCCAAGCTGAGAGAGGAAGAGGACTTTACGGTCGATGAGAAGGCAAAGACCGCCATACTGACGGAGGAGGGCAGTATCAAGGCCGAAAAGCTCCTTGGTGTGGATAATCTCTTTGATCCGGAGAATATTGAACTTGTTCACCATGTCCTGCAGGGGCTCAGGGCACACCACCTCTTCAAGAGGGATGTCGATTATGTCGTAAAGGATGGACAGGTGCTTATTGTTGATGAATTTACAGGCAGGTTGATGCCTGGACGGAGATGGTCGGACGGTCTGCATCAGGCCATTGAGGCCAAGGAGGGAGTCAAGATTGAGAGTGAAAACCAGACACTTGCCACGATAACCTTCCAGAACTATTTCAGGATGTACAACAAACTCTCAGGCATGACCGGTACCGCGGATACCGAGGCCGAGGAGTTTGCCAGGATATATGATCTCGATGTAGTTGTTGTGCCTACAAACAAGCCCATGATCAGGATGGACTACCCAGATATGATTTATAAGACTGAGAAGGCCAAGTTCAAGGCGGTTGTAGATGAGATAGAGGACTGCTATAAACGTGGCCAGCCTGTCCTTGTGGGCACTATTTCCATCGAGAAGTCGGAAGTGCTCAGCAAGATGTTAAAGAGGAAGAAGATAGCCCACGCCGTCCTCAATGCCAAGTATCATGAAAAGGAGGCGGAAATCATAACACAGGCCGGCCAGGCAGCGGCTGTAACGATTGCAACGAACATGGCCGGCAGGGGAACGGACATAGTGCTTGGCGGGAACCCCAAGGGGCTTGCGGAGGGGTTACTCAAGGGCAAGAAAGAACCTTCCAGCGAAGACATGGAGGATGCCTACAGGAAGGCGGAAGAGAGCTGCGGCAGGGACCGTGAAAGGGTTGTTCAGGCAGGGGGACTTCATATACTGGGAACGGAAAGACACGAGGCCAGGAGAATAGATAACCAGTTGAGGGGACGTTCAGGCAGGCAGGGTGACCCCGGTTCGTCACGCTTTTTTCTCTCCCTTGAGGATGATCTGATGCGTATATTCGGGTCCGACCGGATATCGGGACTGATGGGAAAACTCGGAATGGACGAGGATGTGCCCATTGAGAACAAGATGGTTTCCAAGGCGATAGAGAATGCCCAGAAAAAGGTTGAGGCCCATAACTTTGATATCAGAAAACACCTGCTTGAATATGACGATGTGATGAACAAGCAGAGAATGGAGATTTATTCGTTCAGAAGGGAGATACTTGAGGCCGAGTCACTAAGAGACCGGATTGATGAGATGATCGGGGATGTGGTGTCCTTCATCGTCGAAACTCATTGTCCCGGAGACAAACATCCCGAATACTGGGACATCGAGGAGATGAACAGCGTGGTTTACGGCATCTTCGGTGTAAAGCTTGAGAGCACTTCGGATATCATGGGCATAGAGGCGCTGAAGGAGGATGTTCTTAGGCAATTGCGTGAGTTTTACGATAAGAAGGAGGAGGAAATAGGGAGTGACCTGATGCGTTACCTCGAACGGATATTTATGCTTCAGGTCGTCGATGTACAGTGGAAGGACCATCTCCTTGCAATGGACCATCTCAAGGAGGGGATAGGCCTGAGGGGTTACGGCCAGAAAGACCCGCTTGTTGAATACAAGAGGGAGGGCTTCGATATGTTTGCCGATATGACTGAAAGGATAAAAAACGAGGTCCTTACGAGGCTTTACAGAATACAGGTGAAGAGCGAAGATGATGCGGAAAAGGTAACCCAAAGGAGGAACGCACCTATCATTCTCAACCGCGGTGACGGGGAGACGAGAAAGCCCGTGAAGAAGACTAAAAAGATTGGCAGGAACGAGCCCTGTCCATGCGGAAGCGGCAAGAAATACAAAAAATGCTGCGGTGTTAATGTCTAAGGTTTTTGTCATATCCTCAAGTCCTGAGAGTGTTGTTTCAGGGCTTGACCGCTGCAAGTTTGAGGAGATCAGGTCCTTTCGGGAAATCGGGGACCTTAACGATGTTTCTTCTTCTCCTGACCTCATTGTATTAAAGGGGGATGAGTTCGGGAGCGACTCTATCACGCCACTCCGGAAATCATATCCGACCGTTCCGATAATAGTCCTGACCGACAAAAAGAGACCCCGGCTGTCCAGAAAAAAACACCTCCTTACCCGGGTGCTTGCCAGCCCCGGCTGCGCTGAGATCAAGAGGACCGCGGATTTCCTCGAATCAATGAGACGGATACTTTTGGAGAACCGCTCTCTCAGCCAGAGGACCAGCTCCCTGCAGTTCCTGATCGAAGTTTATGAGGAAATAAACCACCTGATCACAATTACGGATGACCTTGCCGAAATCCTCACCTCGGTGATGAAGAAGGTGAGAAGTATTCTCGATAGCAATGGGTTCCTGGTAATGTTGAAGGACCCGGAGCTTGATGCACTTACCGTGAGTGTCACATCACAGAGAAGAAGAAAGGCATTCAGGAATGTCAGGTTGTCCTTTGGTGAGGGGATAGCCGGTTGGGTCGCACAGAAAGGCAGGTCTGTAACGGTCGATGATGTGAAGAAAGACAAGAGGTTCAAGTCCGAGGCCTTTTTACATAAGGATTTCGGAACCCATTCTCTTATTGCATTGCCTATACCGGGCAAGGATTCCCTGCTGGGAGTTCTTGAGGTTATCAACAGGGAGGGGAGCAGGTATTTTACAGAGGATGATCTGCTCTTTCTTTCAAGGATAGTTAAACCTCTCTCGGTAGCTATTGAAAAGATCATCCTTCAACAGAAGATGGCGGAGCTTGCTATTACGGATGATCTTACCAAACTCTTTAATACGAGGTATCTCCAGAGGACCCTGGAGATTGAGATAGAGCGCTGTAACCGTTACGGTACTTCGTTATCCCTTATCTTTATGGACATAGACTTTTTTAAGAATGTCAATGATAAGTACGGCCATCTTGTCGGAAGCAAGGTCCTTGTGGAGCTTGGTCAGTTGCTCCTGGGCAGGCTCCGTTCCGTTGATATTGTTGCAAGGTATGGAGGTGATGAGTTTGTTATTGTCCTGCCTCAGACTTCATCTCACTATGCAAAGCAGATTGCGGAGAGGCTGAGGAAGACCATTGCAGGATCCGTCTTCCTTAAAGAAGAGGGGTTTAACATCAGGGTAACCGCGAGTTTTGGTGTGGCCTCATATCCCGACAGGGCCAAATCCAAAGAGGATCTGCTGAAACTCGCTGATGAGGCTATGTATAAGGTGAAATATCGCACAAGAAACGGAGTTTATGCTATAATTTAAACATCTGTTGACAGTCTCGTAAAAAATCAGAAATACCCTATTCCGTCATTCTGAATCCCGAATCAAGTTCGGGAAATCTATATCAAGAAGTTATGAGACCCTGAAACAATACTGAAACAAGTTCAGCACATGGTTCAGGGTGACAATCAGGACTTTTTACGAGTGCATCATCTGTTGTTTAACCCGTAAATTGTCACTCCTGGAATAAATTCGGAATGACTGTGAGGTCATCTTTCTATTTGTGCAAAGGTCCGTTAAGAGCCGGGGTTGCTTGTTTGGCAGTTAACATAACAGTCCAGTCTTCAAAAAACCAAGATGGCTTTATTTAATTATGCGACAAAAGAGATAACCCTCAAGATCGTTTACTACGGGCCGGGACTAAGCGGTAAGACAACCAACCTCCAGTTTCTTCACTCCGTGCTTGATCCCAAGAGGAGGGGCAAGCTCCTTTCGCTCTCAACAGAGGCGGACAGGACGCTCTTTTTTGATTTCATGCCTGTTGAGCTTGGCAAGATCAAGGACTTTTCCTTCCGTTTTCAGCTCTATACCGTGCCTGGCCAGGTGAGGTATAACGCAACGAGGAGACTGGTGCTGAAGGGCGCCGATGCGGTTGTTTTTGTTGCTGACTCCCAGAAACAGATGATTCACGAAAATATCGAGAGCCTGAACAACATGAGAGAGAACCTTATTGCAAACAACCTTGACCCCGGCGAGATTCCCATTGTTTTCCAGTATAACAAGAGAGACCTCCCGGGTATAATGTCTCTAAAAGAGATCAATAAGAGACTGAACATCAGGGGTTCCCCGTTTTTCGAGGCCGTTGCGGTTGAAGGAAAGGGGGTTAATGAAACCTTTGAAAATATCACAAGGATACTCCTTAAAGATATATCCGCCAAACACAAGATAGATCTCAGGTTATCCGGTAAAGGGCATACCGTGGATAGAGCGGCTGTTGCTACGGCTGCCCCTAAGCCGGTTGAGACCGCATCCCGGAATGTTACAGGGGGGAAACAGCCCGAAAGAGACCGGAACGGACTCGATGATGTCTTGACGGAGATTGTGAAACAACTAAGCGTGATAAGGTCGTCGGTTGACCACGACAAGGGATTAAAGGAGACCATCCTTCATTTTGAGGCCTCTGTCGAGAAGCTCTCAAAAAACCTGACTGATTCGATAAGTAAACAGGACGAGATAGTTTATCTGTTGAAGGAGATCAGGGAAGCTATCAGCAATGCGAAGACCGGGAAGCGATGGCTTTTCTTTCGTTAGAGCCTTTCAAGGGTGGAGAGCAGGGCTTCAGCCTTCTTAAGCGTTTCATAATACTCCCTCTCGGGGTCGGAATCCGCCACGATACCTGCCCCGGCCTGGACGTAAGCTGTGCCTTTCTTTATAACGAAGGTCCTTATTATGATATTCAGGTCCATGTCGCCGTTGAACCCGATGTATCCTATTGACCCTGTATAGTGCCCCCTTGAAACCGTTTCAAGTTCATCTATGATCTCCATGCAACGCACCTTTGGGACGCCGGTGATTGTTCCGCCGGGGAATGCAGCCCGGAAGAGGCTGTAGGCATCCCTGCCGCCTGACAATACCCCCTTTACATTGGATACTATGTGTATTACATGGGAGTAGAATTCGGTTATCATCAGCTCGTCAACCTCCACTGTTCCATATCCGCAGACCTTACCCAGGTCATTTCTTTCAAGGTCAATGAGCATTATATGCTCGGCCCTTTCCTTTTCATTAAGCAGGAGATCATCCCTGAGCCTCTCATCCTCTGAAACGTTACCACCCCTTGGTCTCGTTCCCGCTATCGGACGTATCTCGGCAACCCGGCCGGTAAGCCTTATCAGCCTTTCCGGGGATGAACCGGCAACCTGGTAGTCACCGAAATCGGCAAAGGCGGAAAAGGGTGCGGGGTTTATAATCCTCAGAATCCTGTATATATTCCACGGGGCGGTCTCCGGGATGGAGGCTGAAAGTCTCTGGGACAGGTTTGCCTGGAATATATCGCCGGCATGTATATACTCCTTGGCCCGTTTAACCATGTCCATATACTCCTTCTTGGAGTTTTCATAC
Source organism: bacterium BMS3Abin08 (assembly GCA_002897935.1). NCBI lineage: Bacteria > bacterium BMS3Abin08. The sequence continues at coordinate 3,071 of BDTA01000071.1, read as the reverse complement.
ACGATCTCTATGCGATTCCTCTTGACGGGCAGTTTGTTGTCGGCACTTAAAGGCGGAATCTCTCTATACATGGAGATCATCATGCCGAGGTCCTCTTCTGCCTGACGGTATATCTCGCCTGGATTCAGGGTTTCCGATAGTGCGGGGAGAGGTGCAAATTCATCACCGATCCAACCTCGTATAATCCTGAGAAGGACAGGCCTGACCCCGGGTGAGACAACTGCAAATGCCCTGTTCTCTGAATGATCAAAGGCAAAAACCCTGTCGGTTAGGAGGAGATGGGCATCGGGTATCAGGAGATCGTCCCTTACGGTGTTTGGAAGGTCCTCCAGGTAGCGGACGAAGTCATAACTGAAGAGACCGATCATCCCTCCCTGAAAAGGGGGGAGACGGCTGGACTTTTTTTGCCTGTAACAGACCGTTAAGTTCCTGAGAAGGCCCAGGGGTCTGAGACCGGTTTTTTTCAGGTCAAGGCTGAAAAGAGGCGATTTTTTTCCGGAGTTCCCGGTGTCCGGTGAAAGATTGTCCCCCCCGGTCAACTCTATATGATGATTCTTGATCCTTATCTCGATGAGGGGTTCAGTGACGGCAAAGGAATAGCGGGATATCTTCTCCGGTCCCTTCATGCTCTCAAGGAGGATGCCCTTTTCCGGTGAAAGGAAGTCGAAAACCGTAAAGGGGTCCTTAAAGGGTAACTCTGAAAACAGGGGTGGTATGGCGCCCTGATTGCAAAGGGGAATGAAATCTTCCCTGGCCGGGACTATCATGTTCTGAAGGGCAAACATCAGGAGGAGAGTATCTCCAGGGAAATAAGCTCAATCGCCTCTACAGGGTCCTTCTGGGCAAGAACCGCCCTTCCGACCACAAGATAATCTGCTCCGTTCCTTATGGCATCCCTCGGCGTCATTGTCCTTTTCTGATCATCCGGTGGTGACCATGCGGGTCTTATACCGGGGGTTACTATAATAAAATCCTTCCCGGTGTTTCTCCTGATGGCGGAGAGTTCATGCCCTGAAGCAACAACACCGTCAAGCCCTGCGCGGTGTGCCATTGAGGCGAGGTGTTTAACATGTGTCCTGATAGTGTGCTGGAAACCCATCTCGTTCCTGAACTCCTCATCTGAGATGCTTGTGAGAACGGTTACGGCGATAATCCTCGGCTTTGGAATGTCCTCTTTAAGACACGTCTCGACAACGGCATCGGCGGTTTTTTTCATCATCTCATAACCGCCTGAGGCATGGAGATTAAACATGGAGACCCCCAGCCTTGTTACCTGCAGGGCTGCCCTTGAAACGGTGTTGGGGATGTCGTGAAACTTCAGATCAAGGAATACCTTTTTCCCCCTGTCGTGGATCTTCCTGATGATATCCGGTCCTGCGGTTGTAAAGAGTTCGATCCCGACCTTGAATGTTGTCACCCAGTCACTAAAAGAGTCAATAATTTCAAGGGCGTATTCAGGGTCATTTACATCGAGGGCGAGGATGAGTTTTTCCTTAGAAGGCACGGTTCCTCCAATAGATTTATATCTGAATTGAGCTGTTAAACGATTGTCAGGTACGACTGCCCAGGGTTTTCACTCATTACAATGCACCTTGCCGAAAGCACAGAAGTGCCGGAGGCAAATATAAAAATAAAATATCAAAACCTTACATTGCTATGCCTGTCTGTGCGTATCAGCATGCGGACAGGGGGGGTTTTACGAGAAACTCAAAACGGTTCACATCCTGTATGCGTGCACCTTAGGGATAAGTTGATCCCTCTGTCAAGTATAAGGGTCGTTCATTTCAGTTTATCAGCGTATATAGAGTTATTATCCCATTTTCTCATGCAAAAAAAGAAGGCTCCCTTGTGTTTTGGTTGAAGAGAGGCTTGAAATTCAACTCAACATCAAACACAACGCACAATGTCATTCCGGCACAATAGTCATTCCGGCTTGTCCGGAATCTGTCTTTGAGAAGGATTCCCGACTCGCTTCGCTTGCGGGAATGACAAGTAACCGCAATTTATACACAGACTTTAATTCGGGATTCAGCATGACACATTGTGTTGTTTCGGACTTTTTACGGAACCATCAAGTTATAATTAACAAAGATTGATATAAAAGGAGTTCTCTCTACAATAAAAATGAAATCGAACAAGAAAAAGGGTATCCCCTCTGCGGTTATCGCCCTTGGGTTCGTGAGCCTTCTGACAGACCTTTCAAGTGAGATGATCTATCCGCTCCTGCCGGTTTTTCTCACATCGGTGTTGGGTGCAGGGGCTTTTGCCATAGGGTTGATCGAGGGTGTCGCTGAGATGACGGCCTCTGTGCTTAAGATTATCTCCGGCTACATAACCGACAGAACAGGGAAGCGCAAATCCATGGTGTTGGCGGGATATACACTTTCGTCCCTTATGAGACCCCTTATAGGTATTGCAGCGGTGTGGCCACAGGTGCTTTTTTTCAGGTTTATGGACCGTGTCGGAAAGGGAGTGAGGACTTCACCGAGAGATGCGTTGATAGGGGATGTTACGGACAGGAGCATCATCGGACGCGCATACGGGTTTCACAGGGCCATGGACCATGCAGGCGCCGTGATCGGGCCACTGGTGGCGGTATTCCTCCTTAAGGGGATGGGCCTTTCTCTGAAAACGATATTCCTCCTTTCAATAGTTCCCGGGCTGTTTGTGATTTTGATAATACTCTTCTTTGTCAGGGAAAGGACTGAAGTTCCTGAGGGCAGCGGCAGCCTGATAGCGGAGGACGGAGAACCCCGATCAGGTGTAAGAGATTTTGGAAGGCAATACTGGCTCTTTATTGTCTCAGTCTTTATTTTTGCACTCGGAAATTCAACGGATGCCTTTATACTTTTAAGGCTCAATATTGAAGGCGTTGGCGCTTCAACTATTGCAATCCTATGGTCGGGATTCCATGTAGTCAAGATGGGGTCAACCTGGATGGGTGGGAGGCTTTCCGACAGGATCGGAAGAAAGCCGATGATTCTGTCCGGATGGCTCTATTATGCATTGATATATGTACTTTTTGCGCTCCTGAGAGGGGAAATGGCCCTTGTTTCGGTCTTCCTCCTTTA
>BDTA01000070.1 GCA_002897935.1 bacterium BMS3Abin08 | reverse complement strand
ATCTACTACAGGCCCTTCAGGGAGCTTTTAAGGCTGTTTGATGTCAATAGCCGTCTCGTTTTTCTCAAGAGTTATGATGATATCCTCAGGACGGTTTCAGAGGGGAGGGTGGATGCAGGGGTGGTAAACAGGCTTTACGGGGGGCTTAACGAGGGACGTTTCCATGTCGTTAAGACACCCGTAATATTCTCTCCCATAGATGTTAAGATAGCCTTTCCAAAAAAGGGACCTTTGACCCCCATGCTGAGATCCACGATTGACGGATACCTGAGAAGGCTCAAGGAGGACCCGAACTCGGTCTATTACCAGTCCATTAACCGGTGGTTCGGCGGCTTCACCGGACCGCTCTTCCCGGCCTATTTAAAGTGGGTGTTTCTTTCCGGTGCCGTCTTATTGCTGCTTGTCCTGTTGATGAGCTGTTTATTGAGAAAACAGGTAAGGGCAAAGACCGGAGAACTGGCCCTTAAATATGAGGAGATGAGGAAGTATACCGGGGACCTGGAAGGCTTTATCAGGATTTCCCGGGAGATCACGACAACGACCGACCTGAAGACCCTCTACAGGAAGATAACGACTGCATCAAAGAAACTCCTGGGACTTGATTTTTCAACACTTATGGTCCTTTCTGAAGACGGTAAAAGCCTGGTCATCAGGGACACGATAGGCTTTCCCGAGTCGGTGGTGGATGCTTTCATGCTGGAGGAAGGTCAGGGGCTTTCCACCTACGTCATTAAAAACAAGGTCCCCGGAAAGGTGCTTGACTTCAGAACGGAACACCGCTTTGAGGTCCCGCCGGTGGTCTTTGAAAGGAAGATTACATCATCTCTATGCGTACCCATGTTAGTTGAAGACAGGGTCTTCGGGGTGCTGATAGGTCATACCTGCAAGAGGCGTGACTTTACCGATAATGAGGTCTCCTACTATCAGAGCATCGCAAACCAGGCTGCTGTTGCAATCAATAACGCCATGCATATGGAGGAGCTGAGGCAGAGTGAGACGAGGACGAGGGCACTCATTGATATCATACCGGACATTATCTTCCGGATAAGGGATGACGGGACATTTATTGAATACAAGGCATCATCCGCAATGCCGTACTATGCAGAGCCGGGCGTCTTTTCCGGTAGAAATATCACCGAGGTGATGCCGGGGGATGTGGCGGGTATGGCAATGAAGAAGATTGAGGAGGCATTACAGAAGAAAAAGCAACAGTCCTTTGAATACCGGTTAACCGTGGGGGAGGAGATCAGGCACTACGAGGCAAGGGTTGTCCCCTATGGCAGCAATGAGGTAGTGGTAGTGGTCCGTGATTTTACGGAAAGGAAACATATGGATAATGAACTGAGGAGGTACAGGGATACACTTGAGGAGCTCGTGGATGAGCGGACGGAGGAACTGCATAAACGCATAGAGGAGGTGGAGCAGTTGAACCGTGGCATGATGAACCTCTTTGAGGACCTCCAGGCGGCATACAACAAGTCTGAACGGCTTGCCAGGGAACTGAAGGAATCCAACGAGGACCTCGAGTCCTTTGCCTACTCCGTCTCCCACGACCTGAGGGCCCCGCTGAGGGCCATGCAGGGCTTTGCCGGGGTATTGCTTGAGGATTATGCGGAGAGATTTGATGAGCAGGGGAGGGACTATACAGTAAGGATAGTAGAGGCCGCCTATAGGCTGGACAACCTGATCCAGGATCTGTTGGCCTACAGCAGGATATCCCGCCGGGAGATAAAACTCCAGCAGGTCTCACTCCGGTGGATGGTTGAAGAGGTACTGAAGACACTAACGGATAGCGTTGTGGAGACAGGTGCCAGGATTGATGTCTCTCCGGAGCTGCCGGACGTAAGGGTAAGCCAGAGCGTCCTTTTCCAGGTTTTAATAAACCTCCTCTCCAATGCGATGAAGTTCACAAAAAAAGATATGCCTCCGGAGGTAATTGTCAGGACGGAGGAGCGTAACGGGATTGTAAGGCTCTTTGTGGAGGACAGGGGTATCGGCATCCCCGGTGAGCACAGAGACCGGATCTTCAGGGTCTTTGAAAGGCTACACGGGATCGAGACGTACCCGGGTACGGGGATCGGTCTTGCCATAGTGAAGAAGGGGGTTGAGAGGATGGGGGGGGCTGTCGGTGTGGAGTCAAAATCAGGAGGGGGTAGCAGATTCTGGATAGATCTGCTAAAATGGAGTCAGTAGGGGTGCAAAGGTAACAACCACAGAGACACGGGGCAAGTAGTTTATCTATGTGTCTGCCAGGGTATTCGAGAAATTACTGTTTTGTTATTCCGAACTCTTTTCGGGGTTTTGAGTAATCAGTACCTGCACACTGATTATACGGATGAGATCCACAAACAGGTTCGGAATGACCAATGAGAGGAGCAGGCCTGTAGACCCTGTGTCCCGGTGCCTGTGTGGGAGGTGTTTAATGAAAGTGAAGGAGATTAAAGGAGTTGAGGACTATACGGTGCTCCTTGTAGAGGATGATCCGAACGATGTCATTCTGATAAGGAGGGCTTTTGAGAAGGCAAGGATTCTAAACCCCTTTAAGGTGGTCCACAACGGAGAGGAGGCGGTTTCCTACCTCAGGGGCGAGGGAAGGTTTGCCGACCGCGGAGAATATCCCCTTCCGATACTCATAATACTTGACCTCAAGATGCCCAGGATGTCTGGCCTTGAGTTCCTTCAGTGGCTCAGTGAAGAACAGGGAATGAAGAGGATCATCGTTGTGGTGCTTACTTCATCGAATGAGGCTCCGGATATAAACCTTGCCTATGAACTCGGGGCAAACTCCTATCTCGTTAAACCTGTCCAGTTTGATGACCTGATGAGAATAGTCAGGGAACTCCATCTGTACTGGCTGGTGATGAGTGAAAAGCCGGAAATATGAGGGTCGCAGGTTAAACAATATAAGAGACAATTGAAAGGTTATGCCGGCCGCGATATCTGCAAGTTATCGCGGATGTCGGCATTGAGGGTTCACGGGGTGACTTGTCAGTCTTTCAGGGTTAGATGCTCTTGAAGAAGGCAGCCTGATAAGCGGATCGTCCCAGGGGATAGTGTCCTGAATTGTTAGGAAATATGAAAGGGGAGGACACTAAGCAGAATTTGTTATGTAGAGAAAAAAACGGAATAGTCTTCAAGCAGAAACTGTAACCCGAGACTTCTAACCATGAAGATCCTATTGATTGACGATAATCCCGATGACCGGTTGATGGTGAAAGGGGAACTGGCCCGCAACCTTGGAGCTGTGGAGTTTGTTGAGGTCAGGGATGCCGCTGAACTCCTGCCGGTCATTGAGGGAGGGCGGTTTGAACTGGCAATAACCGACTATCAACTCCGCTGGACCACTGGTCTCGATGTCCTTAAAGATATCAAGAGCAAACATCCGGATATGCCGGTTATCATGTTCACCGGCACCGGTAGTGAGGAGATCGCCGTTGAGGCCATGAAGTCGGGGCTCGATGACTATATCCTCAAGTCACCAAAGCACTTCAAGCGTCTGCCGGTTGCTGTAAGTGCGGTGCTTGAAAAGGGGGAATTCGCCAGAAGGGCAAGGGAGATCGAGGCAAAATACAGGGAACTCTTTACACGTCTCCCTGTCTGTATATACAGTTCTACATATGATGGAACCACGATTGATATGAACCCCGCCGGTTTGAGGATTTTCAGATGTAGTGATATTGATGAGATGAGAAAAATATCAATAGAGGATTTATACCTTGATAAGGGTGACAGGGACGTTCTCCTTGAAAACCTCAGGAGCAGGGGTTGTGTAACGGATTTCAGAGCGAGGATGAGAAGGCTCGACGGAACCGGTTTCTGGGCGGAGATACATGCGGTTGTAAAAAAGGACAAGGTGGGGCAGCCCATGTATGTTGAGGGTATTCTGGATGATATAACAGCTTTTGTAAAGGCGGAAGAGGGGAGGAACAAGCTCTATTGCACCCTTAAAACCCTCTTTGATCATATGCCTGAAGGGGTGTTTCTCCTTGATATCGAAAACCGTATAGTTCTTGCCAATCCCGTTGCCGGGGAGCATCTTCAAGTGCTTGCAGGTGTGGGTGAAGGTGATACCATCGGTATATTGCAGGGGAAGGACATCCGTGATTATATCGTGTCTCCTCCAGGTTTTTTCTGGCATGGCATCGAGCTGCAGGAGCCGCAAGAGAGGTTTTATGAAGTGGGAGGCAGGGTGATCGGGTCTGATGGGGAAGGAAGCGGTATGATATTCCTTACAAGGGAGGTCACAGAGGAAAAGAGGCTTGAGGAGAGGGTTAATTCACAGGAGAGGCTTGCCTCCATCGGACAGCTTGCAGCCGGAATTGCCCACGATTTCAATAACATACTGACCGTTATTATCGGTTATGCAGAGATAATTCTCAAGAGTGGCTCTATTGATGAGAATACAAGGCAGCGTGTAGAATCTATCTTTCAGGGTGGCACAAAGGCAGCAAATCTTGTGCGGCAGATACTTGACTTCAGCAGGAAATCGGTCAGCCGGATGAATCCCGTCGATCTTGTCCTCTTCATGAAGGAGTTCCTTAAGTTTATTGAAAGAACTATCCCCGAAGACATCAAGGTCTCCCTTGAGTATTCACCCGGTGAATACAGGGTGAATGCCGATCCGACAAAGATACAACAGGTACTCGCAAACCTTGTGGTGAATGCGAGGGATGCCCTTTGTGTAGGGGGAAGTCTGAGCCTCGGCCTTAAGAAGGTATCCTTTCCTGAAAAAAGGATGCTGAACCTGACGGACCTTGAGGCAGGCGAATATGTAGCTATAAGTGTGGGCGACACCGGGACCGGAATCCCGATGGAAATTCTGCCCCATATCTTTGAGCCCTTTTTTACCACAAAGGAGGTGGGAAAGGGGACGGGGCTGGGGCTTTCACAGGTCTATGGTATCGTCAGGCAGCACGGCGGGTATATTGATGTGAAGTCAGAGGCAGGGGAGGGGACCGTCTTTACTATCTATCTGCCTTCCCTGGAGATGCAGATTAAAGAGGAGGAAACAACGCAGCGGAAGGAGCATACACTCCCTGAGGGTCATGGTGAACCGGTACTCGTGGTCGAAGATGACGACCCGGTCAGGGAGCTTATTGTCGCTGTTCTTGAGATGATGGGATACAGGGTCTTTACCGCGAGGAATGGTGTCGAGGGAATAGAGTCTTTTGAGAAAGGAAATGCAGAGATTGCCCTTGTGATAACCGATATGATAATGCCTGAACTGAGTGGAATCGAGATGGTGAGGAGACTGAAGGAACTGAAAAGGGATGTGAAGATAATCCTCCTCAGTGGTTATCCCGTGATTAATGAAAGGGAGGTCTTGTTGAAGGAGGGGGTTTCAGAACTCGTTATGAAGCCTATCGACGTGAAGCACTTTGCCGAGGTGGTCAGGGACGTTCTTTCCTGACCCGATGGATCCTGCTGTTATCACCCTCCCCTTAATCCGACTGATAGGACGGATGTCTTCCACCCTCCCCTGTTAGGAATGACGGACTCACTTAATTTGCGGACAAACACTTGTTTGTGTCGGATAAAAAACTTGCAAAAAAGTCCTCTCCCGGGTTAAACTATAGCTTCACGTTTTTTTTGAAACGGAATGCTTGACAAATGGGAGTTTTTCTGGTAGTATAATCAGGTTTTTCACCAAATATGACGGAGGTCCGGTTTTGCCAACAATAGCCCAGTTAATCAGAAAGGGAAGGAAGAGCCTGAAGGATAAATCGAAAAGTCCGGCTCTGCAGAACTGTCCCCAGAGGCGGGGAGTATGTACGAGGGTTTATACAACAACCCCCAAAAAGCCAAACTCTGCTTTGAGAAAGGTTGCAAGGGTCAGACTTACAAACAGTATAGAGGTTACAGCTTATGTCCCCGGTATCGGGCATAACCTCCAGGAGCACTCAATTGTGCTGATCAGGGGTGGAAGAATCAAGGATCTGCCTGGTGTCAGGTACCATATTGTGCGGGGTGCCCTTGATGCAATGGGTGTGGAGAACAGACGTCAGGGGAGGTCCAAATATGGAGCAAAACGGCCAAAGTAGGAGTGAATAATGCCAAGAAGAAGGGTTGCAGAAAAGAGGGAAATTCTACCTGATCCGAAGTACAACAGCAAGGTAGTCAGTAAGTTTGTAAAGGCAATAATGAAGGAGGGTAAGAAATCGCTGGCAGAACGCACCTGCTATGGAGCGTTTGATATCCTTAAGGACAAAACAGGTGAAGACCCGCTGAAGGTCTTCAAAACCGCGCTTGAGAATGTAAAGCCGGCTATTGAGGTAAAGCCCAGAAGGGTTGGCGGCGCTACCTATCAGGTCCCCGTTGAGGTAAAGGCTAACAGGCGGCTTGCTCTGGCCTTCAGGTGGATACGTGATAATGCGCGGAAGAGGCCGGAGAGGACAATGACGGAGCGTCTCGCAGCTGAACTTCTTGATGCTTACAAGAGTGCAGGTACTTCTGTGAAGAAGAGAGAGGATACCCACAAAATGGCCGAGGCCAACAGGGCCTTCGCTCACTACAGATGGTAGGGTAAGGCCTCATACGTTTTTCGTCCATATCCGGGGCGGTCCAAAAAAACCTGTTTCGAGTGTAATTCTAAAGCTATGTCTATTTTTGAAAAAGGAGTAGTGAATTGAGGGTTCCGTTAGAAAAGGTCAGGAACATCGGTATTATGGCGCATATCGATGCCGGGAAGACTACTACGACCGAGCGTGTTCTCTACTATACAGGTGTTACGTACAAGATGGGTGAAGTCCATGACGGTACCGCGGTTATGGACTGGATGGTTCAGGAGCAGGAGAGGGGGATCACCATAACCTCTGCTGCTACGACATGTTTATGGAAGGACCACAGGATTAACATTATTGATACCCCGGGCCATGTTGACTTTACCATCGAGGTGGAGCGTGCCCTGAGGGTGCTGGATGGTGCCATAGCCGTATTCGATGCGGCGGCCGGTGTTGAGCCCCAGTCCGAGACCGTCTGGAGACAGGCGGACAAGTACGGTGTGCCAAGGATAGCATTTATGAATAAGATGGACAAGATGGGCGCTGATTTCTTAATGTCCGTTGATTCCATGGTTGAGAGGCTCGGCGCAAGTCCCGTTGCTATTCAGATACCCATCGGGGCAGAGGAAAACTTCAGGGGCCCCATCGACCTTGTGAGGATGAAGGCCTATTACTTTGAAGATGAAACGCTCGGGTCAAGTTTTGTTGAGAAGGACATACCCGATGAGTACAGGGCACAGGCAGGGGAGTACAGAGAGAAGATGATTGAGGTGCTTGCAGACATAGATGAGACTATCATGGGGAAGTACCTGGATGGCAAGGAGATTGAAGAGGAGGAGCTGAAGAATGCACTGAGGGCCGGTGCGCTTCAGTTGAAAATCACCCCTGTAATATGCGGCTCCAGTTTCAAGAACAAGGGTGTGCAGATGCTGCTTGATGCAATAGTCGATTACCTCCCCTCCCCGCTGGATATCCCGCCTGTTGAGGGCAAGACCCCGGGTGGTGAGACGGTTCTGCTAAGGGCATCAGACGAGGAGCCCTTCTCGGCGATTGCCTTCAAGGTGATGACCGACCCCTATGTCGGACAACTGACATACCTGCGGGTTTATTCCGGGGTTCTTCCCGCCGGCTCCTATGTTTACAATTCCACGAAGGATAAAAAGGAGCGCGTTGCTAGACTCCTGAAGATGCACTCCAACAAGAGGGAAGAGATAAAAGAGGTGCGCGCAGGCGACATAGCTGCAGCAGTTGGACTGAAGTACACCCTGACCGGTGATACCCTCTGCGATGAAGACAACCCGGTTGTGCTTGAGGCGATAGAGTTTCCCGAGCCGGTTATATCAATAGCAATTGAACCCAAGACAAAGGCCGATCAGGAGAGGCTCTCTTCAGCGCTTACAAGGCTTTCCCAGGAAGACCCGTCTTTCAGGGTTTCATATAACGAAGAGACCGGGCAGACCCTGATATCCGGGATGGGGGAACTGCACCTCGATATTATTGTTGACAGGCTGTTGAGGGAGTTTAACGTCGGTGCGAATGTCGGCCGGCCTCAGGTTGCTTACCGTGAGACAATTTCGGTGCCGGCAAAGGCAGAGGGTAAGTTTGTGAGACAGACCGGAGGACGCGGCCAGTACGGCCATGTATATCTTGAGGTAGAGCCACTTGAGAAGGGTGTCGGTTTTGAGTTTGTGAACAAGGTTGCCGGTGGCGCTATTCCAAGGGAGTATATCTCCGCCGTTGCGAAAGGCGTTAAGGAGGCTACGGAGGCCGGGATTATCGCGGGATACCCTGTTGTCGACGTTAAAGTGACCCTCTATGATGGTTCGTATCACGAGGTTGATTCATCGGAGATGGCCTTTAAGATTGCCGGTTCGATGGGTTTCAAGGAGGCTTCAAAGAAGGCAAAGCCTATACTCCTTGAACCTGTAATGAAGATAGAGGTGATTACTCCCGAGGACTACATGGGTGATGTGATCGGGGACCTGAACTCAAGAAGGGGAAAGGTTCAGAATATGGAGAAAAGAGGTAATACCCAGGTTATAAGCGCCTTTGTGCCCCTTTCGGAGATGTTCGGGTACGCCACTGACCTGAGGAGCAAGACCCAGGGCAGGGCGACTTACACCATGCAGTTTTCCCATTATGAAGAGGTCCCGAAGAGTATCTCTGAGGGTATAATCGCCCGAGTTAAAGGTGAATAAAAAACTTGTGTTTTTTTTGAGGTGTTTTTGTTATATTAGTAGTCCGTTATTGAACTTGTTATATGAGTCGTCGGCTGGTTATTGCCTGGCAGCCTGGATGACGGAACCATAAGGAGGAGTTATGGCAAAGGAGAAATTTCAGAGGACGAAGCCGCATGTCAACATAGGGACGATAGGGCATGTAGACCATGGAAAGACGACATTGACGGCAGCGATAACGAAGGTACTGGGGCTAAAGAATATGGCGCAGTACACGAGTTATGATGAGATAGACAAGGCGCCGGAGGAGAGGGCGCGAGGGATAACGATACAGACGGCGCATGTAGAGT
>BDTA01000069.1 GCA_002897935.1 bacterium BMS3Abin08 | reverse complement strand
GACTGCCTGAATCCGGAATGGATGGATGCAATAACGAAGTCGAGTTCCCGGAGAGTTTCTTCTGAGAAGTCCAGTAACCCATCACTCCTTATATCCACCTCTATGCCCATGAGGACCCTGAAGTCTTTTAGCCTCCTGTTCAGGGCTTCGACCTCCCTCATCTCTTCAATCAATTGTTCTTCCGTCAGGCCCCCTGCAATACCAAGCCCCTTTGAGTGGTCCGTTATGGCGATATACCGATAGCCCAGTTGCTTTGCGGTTTCCGCAAGCTCCTCAATCCGGTGCCTTCCGTCGCTCCAGCGGCTGTGAACATGGAGGTCCCCCTTGATGTCTTCGAGTGTTATCAGCGACGGAAGCTTACCTTTCTGTGCGGCTTCCATCTCCCCGGTATCCTCCCTCAGCTCAGGCGGGATATATTGAAGTCCAAGGATTCTGTAAATGTCCTCCTCATCCCTGCCACCCAGTTTCCTGCCGTCCTTTTCTCTGAAGACACCGTACTCGTTTATCTTAAGCCCCTTCCTGACCGCCATCTCCCTTATCCTGATGTTGTGGGCCTTGCTGCCGGTGAAGTACTGTAATGCTGCACCGAAGGATCCCTCTTCCACAACCCTGAGGTCCACCTGAAGCCCTTCCTTCAGTACAACACTCGTTTTTGTGGGTCCTTTCAGGAGTACCTCCTCAACGGAGGGTATCCTTACAAAGGCGTTCATTACAGCGGCGGGGTCTGTGGATGTTACAAGGATATCGATGTCCCTGATCGTTTCCTTCCACCTTCTCAGGCTTCCGGCGAGTTCCGCCTTACGCACACCGCCTTCCTTTCTCAGGCGGTTGATTATTTCCTCGGCAACGGGAAGCACCCTCCCGAGGGGCCGGCGTTCCCTGCCGCGCTTCATGAACTCTATGCCCCTGAGGATATTTTCTTCAGTTTTCTTCTTTATTCCGGGCAGACCCTGAAGTTTTCCCTCTCTGGCAAGGTTCTCCAGTTCATCAATGTTCTGAATATTGAGTTTGTCAAAGAGTAGTTTTGCGGTCCTTGGTCCCACGCCGGGTATTGCCATTATTTCGGTCAGACCACCGGGTATTTCCCGTCTCAGCTCCTCGAGTGTCTTTATCTTCCCCGTGGTTGCATATTCGGTTATCTTTCCGGAGAGGTCTTTCCCTATACCCTGGATAGAGGTCCTTTCCTCTTCCGGCATGTCGGTTATATCCCTGCCCATGGATTCCAGGTTCTGTGCGGCACGCCTGTATGCCCTGATCCTGAAGGGATTTTCACCTTTTAACTCAAGAAGGTCCGCAATTTCATTGAATGCCCTTGCAATCTCCTGGTTCTTCATAACAACTCCTTCAATTCGAGTGCGTTTTTTGGTGCGTAACCGTTGGCGTCGTTGTTGAAATAGATATAGACATCCGTCCCTTTTTCGAGATAATCCCTGATCTTCCGGGCATCCTTCTTCAAGTCCTCCCTCGAGTAACACGTATTGTAGCTTCCGCCATAGCCGTGGCGTCTCATATAGACGAAATCAGCGGTCAGTGGATGTTCCTTATTGAACTCAGGCCAGTCGGTCATGCAGAGCGCATAGCCGGATTTTTTCAGGGCATCAATCGTATCCCCGTTTATCCAGCTTTCATGCCTGAACTCAAAGGTGTTCCTTACCCGGTAATTTTCAAGAAGTGAAATAAAATCAGAGAACCTCCCGGGTTCATATTTCATCCCGGGAGGGAACTGCCAGAGTATGACCGAGAGTTTTTCCTTGAGGTTCATGACGGTATCAAAAAATCTCTTTAAGGCATCACGGGGTTCGTTAAGCCTCTTTATATGAGTTATAAACCTGCTTCCTTTAAGTGAGAAGCTGAAGGTCTTTGGGGTTATATCGTACCATTTTTGAAATGTCTCCGCCTTCGGAAGCCTGTAGAATGTTACATTAAGCTCCACGGTATCAAAGATGCCGGAGTAGTATTCAAACCATCTTCGCTTGGGTATCTCCTCCGGGTAGAAGGTCCTGAGCCAGTGATTGTACATAAAACCGCTGCATCCTATATTAACCTTGGCCATATTAGAATTTTATCATAAATACTTGATGAACTCGTAAAAAGTCTGAAAAAGTGTTTTTTTGTCATTCCCGTGGAAACGGGAATCCAGTCTTTTCAGATAGTTACACGCTTCCTGGATTCCCGCTTTCGCGGGAATGACGACTTTTTACGAGAATATCATACTTGACTTAATTACCCCCGTAAGGATTTAATATTCTGTATGAAAAGATTTGTCGTAGTAATAATTGTATTTTCTTTTTTCCTTTCCTGTTCCGGGAAAAAGGCCCTCAGACCGGAAAACTTCGATCCGAAGGTCTGGCTGAGGAATGCAGATAAACTGATTAAAAGCGAGGACTTTGAAGAGGCAAGGAAACTCCTCTTTGAGGTAAAAAACAGGGACCTCACGAAAAAGTATGCCCCTATTGCGCAGCTTAAAATCGCTGAATCTTACGAGGCGGAGGAACAGCCCGATTCGGCAGTGAAAGAATATAAGCGGTTCATCAGGCTCTACCCCGACCACGCTCAGGCTTCGTATGCGCAGTACAAGATCGCCATGGTCTACTACAAGCAGATTGATTCACCCGACAAGGGCGCCGGTGGAGCAAGAAAGGCCCTTGAGGAGTTTCAGAAACTGCTCAGGAAATACCCGAGAAACCCTTACAGAGAGGCCGTCCAGTTGCGGATCAGGAAGTGTAAAAACCTGATTGCCGACTATGAGATGATAGTTGGTAAGTTCTATTACAAGAAAGGGGCGTATCCTGCCGCTGTAGACCGGTTTAAGGGCCTTATCGAGAACTTTCCCGGGTACAGGGGCTTGCCGGAAGTCCTTTATCTGATAGGCAGCTCTTATAAGGAACTGGGAAAGCCCGGTCTTTCAAGAAAGTATCTCGACGAGCTTGTTAAAAACTACCCCGACAGTGCCTTTGCTGAAAAGGCTGAAAAAGTCATCTCTTCACTCAAGAAGTGAGTTACTATCCCGTCTTTCTTAATCTCGAAGATAAAAGCTGTGTCGTCATCGGCGGCGGTGCAGTCGCTGAGAGAAAGATCCTTGCTCTCCTCGATACAGGCGCCTCCGTACGGGTAATAAGCCCTGACGTCACAGGCAAAATAGCAGCCCTGGGGGCTGGAGGCACTATCAAACATGAGGCGAGGGTTTATAGGGATGGTGATCTCAAGGGGGCTTTCCTCGTTATTGCGGCAACATCGGATATGGAGGTAAACCGGAAGGTATTTCAGGAAGCGGGAGACGTTCCGGTAAATGTGGTTGATGTTCCCGAACTCTGTTCATTTATAGTTCCCTCTGTAATAAAGAGGGGTCCACTTGTTATAGCCATCTCAACATCCGGGGTGAGTCCCGCCCTTTCGAAGACTATAAGGGAAGAACTGGAGGGGTTGTACTGTGAAGAGCTGGAGCAGGTACTCGATTTTATGGAAAACGTCAGAAAGAGGATCAAAGACAAGGGTATGGATTCTGATAGACGTGCTGAAATTTTTAAAAAGATCGGCAGCAGAGAGACCCTTAAGATCTTGAGAAACTCCGGCCCCGGGGGGGTTAAAGACTTCATTAGAATGATTTTGCGCCGGGAGCGGATTGAGTTGTGATAAAATAAAACATGACCCGCCTTGTGAAGAGAATGGGTGCCTTTTTTGTCCGGGAACTATGGGATGTAGACCTCGCAAAAACAGGACCATTCAAGACATTCATCATTAAATTCCTCCGTTTGAGTTATGTTTCCATAAGGGAACTTACACAGGGGGAACTCACACTCAGGGCGATGAGCCTTGTCTACACCACCATTCTCTCCATAGTCCCCCTGATTGCAGTCAGCTTTTCGGTACTGAAGGCCTTTGGCGTTCACAATCAGGTGGAGCCTATGCTGTACAACTTTCTTGCCCCCCTTGGTCAGAGCGGCAAAGAGATAACCGGCAGGATAATCAGCTTCGTTGAAAACATGAAGGTTGGTGTGTTTGGTTCCCTTGGTCTTGCAATGCTTATCTATACCGTGATATCCCTTATACAGAAGATAGAGGAGGCTTTTAACCACATATGGAAGATCAAGCGGCCGAGGACCTTTGCCCAGAGGTTCAGTGACTATATGAGCGTAATCCTGATAGGTCCCGTACTGATATTTTCCGCCATTGGGATGACGGCATCGGTTATGAACACCGGCATTGTTAAGAGGATCCTCTCAATTGAACCCCTTGGGACCTTTGTCTACTACGGAGGTACAGTCCTTCCCTATGTATTTGTCTGTGCTGCGTTCACTTTCGTTTATATCTTTATTCCCAACACGAGGGTGAAGCTCCGCTCCGCCCTCGTTGGTGGTATTTTTGCCGGGGTGCTGTGGGAGACTTCAGGATGGGCATTTGCTTCCTTTGTTGTATCTTCAACAAAGTATACGGCAATTTACTCGGGGTTTGCGATCCTGATACTCTTCATGATCTGGCTGTATGTGAGCTGGATGATCCTCCTTGTCGGCGCCGAGATATCCTTTTATAACCAGTACCCTCAGTTTCTCAGGGCGGAGAAGGAGCCTCTCATCCTGAGCAACAGGTTGAAAGAACGGCTCGCCTTCCTCATCATGTTTCTCATAAGTGACAACTTCTATCATGGCAGGGAACACTGGACAATTGATTCCCTCGTTGACAGGCTTGCAATGCCTGTAGAATCCGTTCAGGATATCCTGTCGATGCTTGAGCGTAGAGGTTTTATAACTAAAAGTGGCGATGACTTTCCGGCTTATTTTCCTGCAAGGGATATAGGGGCGATAAAACTGAGTGATTTTCTGAGGTCCGTGAGGACGGCTGAGGAAGAGATCTGCAGGATAGAGGGAAAGGTCTTTTCAAAGGCAGAGATAGACCGTCTGTTTGAGGGGCTGGATGAAGCAATGGATGGTGTGTTTGGTGACATGACGATGAAGGATCTTGTTGTTTCCGTAGGGGGATAGTTTATACGGATTTATCCCGAAGTTTAAGGGCTGTCAAGATAACACTCCCCGTTAAAAAGATTATTCCGCCCGCTAATGCCCACGGGGCTCCGGGGTCATAGCTGAATTCAATCAATGCCTGTGGGAAGGGGGTGAGCGATATTTTTTTGAGATAGACTCCCATGCCGTTATAGATATAAGGGTGGTTGGGTGAAATGACCGATCTTCTCTTCCGACCCTTTTCAGAGAGATAGAGTATTTCAGCACTCATAGAGGTTATGAAACCTGAGTCTCTTTTGTAGTTTATTGTGTCGAGGTATAGGGCGGTTTTCTGGTTAACCATTACCCCCTGTCCTTCTCTCATAACGGCAAATTGATGGGAGCTCCAGATGCTGCTTAACAGATGGGCAAGCATGATAAAGGCGAATCCTGTATGGATAATCTGGGGCGCAATCGTGAGAAGCCATTTTCTGCCTTCAAGTTTTTTTATGATAGAGTCAATACTGCAGACAACGGTATTGAGGACAAGAATTGCAAGAACCCCTACTGCCGAGATGAGCCACCAGCTAACTGAAATCGGGGCATCTTTAAGCCACCTGAAAAGGGAGGTTGTGTTGATTTCCTGAAAGGCTGGAGCCGCGGGCATTATTATCGCCCCGAAAATAAGAAGAGACATTAAAACGGCAAGTAGTATGTTCGCCGTTTTTATGGATTTTAGTATCGAGAGCATTGCCTGTTCTCTATTGTATCGTAAAGGTTTTGAAAAATTCAGGATATGGATTACAATGCACCTTGCCGAAAGCCCCGACCTTTGGCCGGAGGGCTTGACTGTAAATGCTCAACGGTTATGCCGGCGGGTTTTGAAGGACCACCGTTTGGGGAGATTGACAACATCAGGAGATAACTTTTATTATATCCAACACAGTTTGGGGAGTCGTCTAATGGCAGGACGGCAGACTCTGGCTCTGCTTGTGGGGGTTCGAATCCTCTCTCCCCAGCCAGCCATCATTCCAAGCGGTCCCATCGTCTAGTGGCCTAGGACACCGGCCTCTCACGTCGGTAACACGGGTTCGACTCCCGTTGGGACCGCCAGATTTGATTCCTCTATTACAATGCACCTTTCCAAAGGCCCCGACCCTTGGTCGGAGAGCTTGACGGTCATTAGTCATTCCCGTAATCCCGAACGCATTAGGGAGTCGGGAATCCTTCTTAAAGACAGATTCCGGACAAGCCGGAATGACGGTGTGTGTTGCGGTTAATGTAAAGTTGAATTTTAAGCCTCTCTTCAACTAAAACACGAAAGAGCTGAATTTTTTTATATTACCCCTATGGCTATCATTATCGCCTTTTCTATTTCCTTCATTTTTTTGTCGCTTATCCTACCTGCAAGGGGACCCTTTATAAGTAAGGTTTTGTCTATTGTTGCTACCTGCTCACATTTACCCATAGATACCTTTGATATGCCACCTTCGTCCTTTTGAAGTAAAACATGGGTGGGAGACGGCCTTAAGTTTGTGGACAAAGGAACAACAATTATATCATTTGCCAACTTATTTCGAATATCTAAAGAGACTACCAAGGCAGGACGATTCTTAATATCCCTTGGCTTTGAGGGCAGATTAACTAAATATATCTCTCCTCTTTTTGGATACTCAATCATTCCATGTCCTCTTCGCACTTTCTGCCGCTATCTTTGCCCATTGTCCGTCTTCCCTCTTTTCCTTTTCGTCCAGAGACAGATAATAAGCCTCGATATCTTTTTCTATTGCTGTTTTTTTAGACTTCAGCAGCCCATCGCGAAGCAGTTCTTCCATTACCTGACTTCTTGGGGCTCCTTTTTCCCTTGCAATTTCGTCTATTTCATCAACCACATCACCGCTTATTGTTACTGTCAGTTTTGCTTTACGCATGGTACGCACAGATGGCATAATCAACCTCCTTTTAGTCTTACTCATTATAAGACAACTAGGGATTTAATTGCAATTTAAAAATTTTGTGCATATCACATTACCGTCTGTGCGGTTATTGCAGACTTGAATTTTTGTGAAAGCGCCGGAAATTGCCGGCAAAAAAATTGACTTTCCTGATATATTTAGTATATATAAAAAGCAGGCGCTTGAATAATGCTTTGAAAAGAAAACACAATTCCTGCTTTTTCTCTATGTTAGCAGCGACAGCAATAGTCCACTTTTAGCCACAGCGGTATTTTTATGACGGACAAGAGAGTCCTGATAGTTGATGATGAGGAGAGTATCCTCTTTACTTTCAGCAAGTTCCTGAGGGACAGGGGCTACCTTGCGGAAACGGCCCTTACTTATGAGAGCGCCGTCGAGAAATTGAAGCACTATGAGTATGATCTGGTCTTTGCCGATATTATACTGGGAGGGAAGTCGGGGATAGAACTGCTTCGGGAGATCCGGGAGCTTGGACTGAATTGTTCGGTCATTATAGTTACAGGTGCACCCGAGGTTGATACCGCGTCTGAGGCGTTACGGCTTGGGGCTTTCGATTATATTGTAAAACCGGTCCGCCGGGATACCCTCTTGCTTGTCAGCCAGAAGGCTATTAATCACAAGGCCCTCACGGATGAAAAGGAGAGATACCGTTCAACACTTGAGACGATTTTCAGCAATATCGATGATGCCATTATAACCTTCGATGAGCGACTGGTAATCCGTGAGGTGAATGAGGCGGCGGAAAAGATTTGCGGTATTAGCCATGATATGGTAGGAAAGGAGTTGGGAGCGGTCTCCAACGGATGTAAACTGAGGTGTCGTGATGCCCTTACGGAGGGACTCCGGGGATCAAAAAGCATAGAGCTTTTTCGTATGGAATGTTTACACGTGGACAAACCCAGAAGGGTTGTATCGTTAAGGGTTTCACCTTTCAGATCCGGTAAATCCTCTTTTTCAGGATGCGTTATGGTGGTAAGGGATGAGACCAGGATTTCAGAGCTTGAGCATGACCTCAAGGATGTAAGGCAGTTTTACAACATTGTCGGTAAGAGCGAACGGATGCAGATGGTTTATTCCATGATAAAAAACCTCTCGGATGTTTCTTCGACGGTTCTGTTGACAGGTGAAAGCGGGACAGGAAAAGAACTGGTTGCAGAGGCCCTTCATTATTCGGGGATAAGGAGTGACGGACCACTGGTAAAGGTGAATTGTTCCGCCCTTCCGGAGAGTCTCCTGGAGAGTGAACTCTTCGGGCATGTAAAAGGGGCGTTTACAGGCGCCTTAAGCGACAAGACGGGGAGGTTTCAAAAGGCGGATGGTGGAACGATCTTCCTGGATGAGATTGGTGACATATCACCGAGGATGCAGTTGAGGCTCCTCAGGGTACTTCAGGAAAAGGAGTTTGAACGCGTTGGTGATTCAATGACCATCAGGGTTGATGTTAGGGTGGTTGCCGCAACCAATCAGGACCTTGGAAGAAAGATTGCATCCGGACAGTTTCGTGAGGACCTCTTTTACCGTCTCAATGTTGTTACCGTGCATCTTCCTTCGCTGAGGGAGCGCCGTCAGGACATTCCCCTCCTTGTTGAATATTTTCTCAGGAAAATAGGGAAGAGGATTGATAAGAGGGTCGATGCTGTCTCTGATGAGGTAATGAAGGTCTTTATGAGTTCTCAATGGCCTGGAAATGTGCGACAGCTTCAGAATGTGCTTGAGCACTCCATAATACTCTGTAGGGGCAGCACGATCACGATTGAAGATCTGCCCGAGGATTTCAGGATCAGGCAGGATACAGTGGATGAAGGTCCGGAAGAGAGGCGCGCCTATGATTCCATGTTGATTGCCAAGACGCTCGATAAGACAGGATGGAACAAGGCAAGGGCTGCCCGGTTGCTTGGAATCAGTCGAAGGACGCTTTACAGGAAGTTGAAGGAATACAATATCAGGATGTGATCACTTTCAAGGCTGAAAGATCCCGGGAACCTTTAACATAGCCTGTGTGGTTCCGGACATCATCAGAGTCCGTCCTTACAAAAACCGGTAGAACCAAAGCAACAAGGATGACAGGGGGAGAAAAATGAGGAAACCATCCAAGTGCCCGGCGTTTTTAAATCTCTTTTGTATCCCTGCAAATCTATTGGTGGCGTTTATCATGCTGTTTCCGGTTCCTGCCGCAGGTAATGATAAGGGGGGTGTAGTAGCGGAACTGATGGATATGAGCATCGAGGAGCTGATGAACATCTCAGTGACCAGCGTATCGAAGAAGCCGGAGAAACTCTACGATGCCTCAAGCGCGGTTTATGTAATAACACGGGAGGAGATCCGCAGATCTGGTGCAACGAGCATTGCAGAGGCCCTCAGGGGGGTGCCCGGCCTGGAGGTTAACAGGATCGATTCCAACCTGTGGGCTATAAGTGCACGCGGGTTCAATGAGCGTTACGCCAATAAACTCCTTGTTATGATTGACGGCAGAAGTGTATATTCCCCGATATTTTCAGGGGTATACTGGGATGTACAGGATGTCATGCTCGAGGACATAGACAGGATTGAGGTCATTCGCGGCCCCGGGGCAACAATGTGGGGCGCCAATGCCGTAAACGGCATCATTAACGTCATAACCAGGAGTGCCGAGGATACCCAGGGGGGCCTGGTCTCTTTGCTGGCCGGTACCGAGGAGAGAAATATAAGCGCTTTCAGGTATGGCGGAAAGATCGGTGAGGACCTTTTTTACAGGGTATATACAAAATATGCAAGGCGCGATGGCTTTGTTGATCTTCACGGTGGCGAAAATTCCGATGGCTGGTATGTCCTGAGGAGCGGTTTCCGGATGGACTGGGTTGCCTCTGCAAAGGATAAAATCACGTTTCAGGGTGACATTTACGGTGGCAACGTGGACTCTATGGAGATTCTTCCCCTTTTAACTCCCCCGTACTCCTTAAATAGCGGGATCGATGAGGATATAAGCGGGGGTAATCTCCTCGGAAGGTGGAGTCGTTCCTTTTCCAGTGACTCTGATCTGGTTATTCAGCTCTACTATGATCACGTGAAGCGCTTTCAGAAGTTTGATGTTGAGGGGATGCATGAGATCTACGCAATTGATACCCTCGACTTTGATATGAGTCATAACTTCAAGATGGGTAAAAGGCATTCCATTACATGGGGGGCGGGTATACGCTGCATCAGGGATGAACTCAGGAGCAATTCCCCCGTAAGGTTTGACCCTGAAAAGCGGGATCTCTATCTTTATAATGCCTTTATACAGGACGAGATGGATATTATAAAAGACAGACTGTCTGTTACGGTGGGAACCAAGATAGAGCACAACGATTATACCGGTTTTGAGTTCCAGCCGAATATCAGGATGAAATGGATTCCGGGCGGTCGGAGCATTTTGTGGGCTGCCGTTTCCCGTGCTGTAAGGATCCCCTCCCGGATCGAGATGAACGGAAGGATAGATCAGGTTGTTGTACCCGATTCAATGCCGACCATGTTCTCGTTGATAGCCGGGGATGATTACGAGTCCGAGGAACTGATCGCCTATGAGGCGGGGTACCGCTTCAGACCGGATGAGAGAATCTCTCTTGACCTGGCGGTTTTCTTCAATGATTTTGATAACCTGAGGACATTTGAGCCCGGACCCGTATTCCTTGAGACATCGCCCGCCCCTGCACATATTGTTGTCTCACTGAACGGACGCAATAAGATGAGGGGTGAGACGTACGGTGCAGAGGTAGCTGCGAAATGGCAGGTTACCGGATGGTGGCGTCTTATTCTCAACTATACATACCTTCAGATGCAGCTCCATCGTGACGAGGACAGCCTCGACCCCCAGGCTGAGACGGCAGAGGGGGAGAACCCGCATAACCGGTTTTCCCTTTTTTCCATGATGGATATAGGAAGGGGGGTTCAACTCGATCTGAATCTTCATTATGTCGACAGTCTCCCCACCTATGGTATCAAGAGCTATGTCGTCTCCAACATTCGAATTGGATGGAGTCCTTCGGAGAACGTGGGATTTTCGATAGTGGGACAGAACCTGCTTGACCGATATCATCCGGAGATAAGCTCCAAGTATGTTTCCAGTGGCACGGTTCAGGTTGAGCGTGGTGTTTATGGTAAGTTTACCGTGAAGTTCTAAGGGGGCGGGATTGAGATATACAATGGGGGACAGAGGCGGATGTCTGCTTGGGGGATGAGAAAGAATTTATTCTGGATATTCTTTTTGCTGACTGCAGCCTCGGTCATTTTCCCCTGCAGGTCTTTTTCCAAAGCCCTTTCTCCAACAGAATACCAGGTTAAGGCTGCCTTTATCTATAATTTTCTTGGTTTTGTTCATTGGCCCGCAAGTGACATGGACGAAAAGGGGCCTGTCGGGATCTGCATACTTGGAGAGGACCCTTTTGACAGTGAACTTGATGTACTGCAGAAAAAGAGGATAAGGGGGAGGAGTATTGTGATCAGGAGATTGAGGGGACTAAAAGAAGTCGGGGGTTGCGATGTGCTGTTTATAAGCCGTTCTGAGAAGAGGTCGCTCAAAAGGATAATAAGGAGTATCGGGAATAAGGGCATCCTGACGGTAGGGGATATGGAAGGATTTGGAGAGGAAGGCGGGATAATCCAGTTTTATATAAAGGACAGGAAGGTGCGGTTCCTTATAAACAGAAGGGCTGCTGAGCGAGCCGGGCTCAGAATCAGCTCGAAGCTCTTCTGGTTATCCGGAAGGAGATAGATCAGGAAGGGCATTGAAATGAAGATACCCGACAGATTATGCAATAGGTTTTTATCCGGTTTTTTCCGTGGCCTGTCCATACGGAAAAAGCTGATGATTATCATAATGATCGCCTGTAGTGTGGCCCTGCTGATAGTCTCCACAATCAGTAGCATGAATGACTGGGCCTACAAAAAGAGAGAGACAGGAAAGTTCCTTTTTGTGCAGGCCAGGATAATCGGTTCAAACAGTGTCGGGGCGCTTATGTTTGATGATAAGGCCGCAGGGGAAGAGATACTGGGCTCCCTAACGAGCAACCCGTATATAATTTATGCTGTTCTGTACAGGGGTAATGGTGAGGTGTTTGCCATGTATTTAAGGGACGGGATCGATCCTGACAGGCTTCCCGGGAAACCGGTTGAAAGAGGATATTTTTATCGGCAGAGGTATCTCCAGGTTCTTGAGCCTGTTATGAACGAAGGGGAAAGGATCGGAGACATCCTGCTTGTCTCGGATCTCGGAGGGCTATACGCAGAGCTTGGCTGGCATATTTCCCTGAATGCCGTTGCTATTATCGTTGCATTTTTTGTGGCATTTCTGCTTTCCGTCGTGCTTCAAAGGACCGTCTCAGAGCCACTTGTGGGCCTTAGCCGTATTATGATTGCCGTTTCTAAAAGCAGAGAGTATTCCTTAAGAGCCGAAAAGGTGAGCAACGATGAGATTGGTCAGCTTGTGGATGGTTTTAATGAGATGCTTTCAGAGATACAGGTCAGGGACAAAACCCTCAGGAAGGAGATCGATGAGAGGAGGAGGGTTGAAACATCACTCAGGGAAAGTGAAAAGGCTTACAGGACCCTGGCCGAAAACCTGCCGGCAATTGTATACAGGTTTATATTTGAAAAAGGGAAAAAGGTCTGTTTTTTCAACGAGATGCTTTTGCCCATGACAGGGTATAGAGAGGATGAACTTGAGGAGGGAGAACTCTGTTATATTGATGGACTTATCCTCCCTGAAGACAGGGAGCATGTTATGAAAGAGATCAGAAAGGCGATCAAGCGCAGGGAGCCCTTCGAGGTGGAGTACAGATTGAGACATAAGGATGGGAGTGAGCGGCATTTTCTTGAGAGAGGCCGTCCGGTTACGGGACCTGATGGAAAGGCGCTATACATAGACGGAGTGATTTTTGATATCACGGAAATGAGGGTTCTGGAGAAAGAGGCCATAAAGTCAGGGCAGCTTGCATCTATAGGTGAACTTGCTGCCGGGGTAGCACATGAGATTAATAATCCTATAAATGGAATCATCAACTATGCACAGATACTGCTTGATGAAACGGACAGCACGAGCTTTCAATACGATGTTTCCGAACGTATCCTGAGGGAAG
The DNA here is from genome assembly GCA_002897935.1 of bacterium BMS3Abin08. Lineage (NCBI taxonomy): Bacteria > bacterium BMS3Abin08. The sequence continues at coordinate 3,914 of BDTA01000069.1, read as the reverse complement.
GCGATCGGATTGCAAAGATTGTGAAGGGACTTCTTTTCTTCGCGAGGTACAGGAAGGGCGAGAGGGTCCTTGCAAGAGTGGATGCTCTGGTTTCCGAGGCCCTTCAGCTTTATGGAGCACAACTAAGGAAAGACGGTATTTTTATTAAGGTCTATATAGATGAGTTGCTTCCTGAAGTTGTGGTCAACCCCCAGCAGATTGAACAGGTCTTTCTGAACCTTCTGAGCAATGCAAGGTATGCCCTCAACGAGAAGTATCCATCGAACCACAAAGACAAGACCATTGAGATTTCCGCCTCTGAAATGCAGATAAATGACAGGTTATATTTGGGGGTTGTATTTTTTGACAGAGGGACAGGGATTCCTGATGATATAAAAAACAGGATCCCGGAACCCTTCGTAACAACAAAGCCCGCCGGGATCGGGACCGGGCTGGGATTGAGTATCTCCCATGGGATTATTAAGGACCACGGAGGCGAAATCCTTATAGACAGCGAGTTGGGTGTATATACCAAGATCACAATAATCCTGCCTGTAACAAAGTGATTGATAGAAAGTGTGTATGATACAGTAACGGTATGTCACACAAGTGTATCATGTCACACTGTGCTTATGCCTGTTACGTTACTTGTCTTGACGTAATTTTTTTTTGATCTATCTGATGGATGGCTTATCCTCTTGATATTAAATCTTTTTTCACTGTTGTTTTTCTTTTAATGATGAATAATCATGACATTTGAGTTGCGATTCTTCCATGGAAGTAACTGGCATGGTTTATGTAAACATATGTAATGGACAGAAAATCAATTCATGAACAGTTTAAGGAATCTAAGAGATGTGTCCCTTTATTGATGACCCAATTAATGAATGTTACTGCATAAACCTTAACAGCCAGACAGCGGAATCAGTCTTGTACTACTGTGGCGGTTTATACAGGGAATGTAAGATCTACAAAAAGAGGATCGGCGAGCCGGAGGGCAGGGTATTGAATGTTTGATCCTTTTTAAAGAAGCAGGGGCTAACTGCAGCAGTGGGACGGACCTCGACATCGAGGGGGCTTTATACAGGCAAGCATCTCTGACATACTCATGGAGGGAGGGATGCTTGCCTTTGTATATTTATACGATAAGTTTCTTTATCTCCCTGACCAGGACCGCATTTTCCCGATGAGTTTTTATAGATAATCCAAAGGATTGCTCATCAAGACCCGCTATATCTTTTAGACTATCAAGGAGGACCCCCTTGCCGGTGAGTATTTTGATTATTTCCTGCGCTTTTTCATGCTCGAGGAGATAGGTATTTGTGGATGAGGGAAAGAACCTTACTCCAAGCCTTCTGAAGCACTTCTCAAGGAAGGCCTTTTCCGTCTTGATGAAAGAGAAAGTCCTGTCTCTGAATGCCCTGTCTTTAAGTGCAATTATACCGGCCCTTTGGGCAAGACTGTTAACAAGCATCAGTTCTTCAGGCTCTTTAAATACTTCTGCAAGTGCCGGGGGGTAGATACAATAGCCGAGGAGTAACCCCGGAAGCGGATAGAAGGCCGACATTGACCTGAACACTATCAGGGAGGAGGATTCGAATTTATACAGTGAAACGTCTTTGTCGGCATAATCAATGAAAGACTCATCCATCACAACCACGCAACCCTTCTCCTCTGCAGCTTTCAGGATCTCAACGAGTTGCTTCTCCGGGTATAGTTGACCTGTAATGATATCCGGGTTGGGAACCAGGACAAGTTGACGTGGCTTCAGACCGGCAAGTACCTTATCCAGGTTCAGACTGTATTTTCCGTTGAGGTTTTTTTTGTACTCATATTTAGTGCATTTCCGGATTGAACATGCAATTGATGTCTCTTTGAACAGCCTTGAGTGGGATGCCGGTACAAGGACGCCTTCAAAATGCATCTGCAGTCCAAGTTTAATAAGAGGGGCAGTGAAAGAAGGTGTGCAGATAATATTTGACGGGTCTATGCCATGATGTCTTCCCAGATGGTGCCGCAGGTTCCTGCATTGAGGGTCAGGTGGCGAGGAGAGGTATTTAAGGTGTTTTCTTAATTCCGTCTTGACCTTTTTAGAGATGCCGAGGGGATTCGCCGGCGAGGTGAAGTCAAGAATCTTTCTTGTGGGGATGCCCGCCTGTTCAGAGATATCATGAGTTGTTACTTTTCCAAATGACACGTTTTAGCCTGTAATACGAAGGGTCCGTTTCGTAATCCGGGTTTTATTATTGCGTTGATGTTAGGTTATGAGTTATGTTATCTTTCCACTATGCAAATAGTCAAAGAAGACAATCCTACAAGAAAGAATATCATACTTCTTCTCAAAAAAGCCGGCGGCTTGAACATCGATCAGCTCAGTAAGGAACTCGGTATAACAACCATGGGTATAAGACAGCATATCCTGTCACTTGAGAAGAAAGGGCTTGTCACATATGAGACGAAACGGCGGGGTATAGGAAGGCCCGGGTTTTTTTATAGCCTCACGGATAAGGCGGATGAGCTTTTTCCCAAGCAGTATCAGTCTTTTCTCCTCGAGTTGCTTTCAGAGATCGAAAGAAGAGAAGGCCGGAAGAAGGTTGACGAGATCTTCCGCTGGAGAAAAAACAGACTCCTCAAAGCAAGACGGGAGAGGGTAAACAACAATACGGAGCTTTCCGGAAAAATAAGATCCGTCGAGGAGATCCTTACCGAGGAGGGATACCTGGTAGAGGTGGAAGAGGTGGAAGAGGCCTATCTTTTGAAGCAGTACAACTGCCCCATTTCCGGCATTTCGAGGCATTACAGGGAGAGCTGCAGGCATGAACTCGAAATGTACAGGGAACTGCTGGGAAAGATGGTTTCGAGAAATGAATGTATGTCTGAGGGGGCTGTCGCCTGTATCTATAACATTCCAAAAAACGGAGAGTGAACAGTCCCTTTTTTTTCAGGCCGGAAAGAACCTGTCAGGAGAGGATATAGGGTATCGTCATACCTGAAACTCAGGATGGCACGTTGGACAGCCACCTCGAATTACGGTTGATACAGGGCCGTATCTGGTATCAGCGGAGGATCTCTGCTTTAAATAAGAGATTCTCCGGGATTGCCGGGAAAGAGACAGTATTTTCGTGTGCCGAACCGGTAGAATATCAGCCCTTCTTGATCCCCTCGATAAGCATGAAACCATACTTTTCGTGCTGAAATGGGTGGATCGAGGGAAATTTCGAGTAAAGCCATCCCTTGAAGATCTCCTTATCGCCATCATAGACGGTTATATGCACTGCAGGGTTCTTTGGGGCATCAGATGCGGACGTTATGGTCAGGCCGTCCATCCTGAAGTCCGGAAGGAACTCGCCAACCTTGATCTTCAGGGATGACCCCGGTATGGGATAGTCGGAGTTCAACCTGATTGTAACCGTCTCTTTTTTCTTTGCCGTCTTGTTGGTTATTTCTATCTTTACGGATTCCCACTTGCCCCTGACGGAATCGGGAACCACGATCCGGGTTTCACCCTTTGGCATTACTATGCCAGGGGTTGGAGCAGGAGCCGGGATACTGGAAACGGGTTCTTCCTTCTTTTTACAAGCGGTCACCGAGACGACAACGGCGATTAACAAAAAGACAACATAGGATCTTACACGCATAAAGCCTCCTTGAAATTGTTAGTTAGAGTCTGTGTATAAACCACGGTCATTAGTCATTCCCGGAATCCCGAACGCATTCGGGAGCCGGGAATCCTTTTTAAAGAACGATTCCGGACAAGCCGGAATGACAAAAAAACGACAACTGTTCGACTTTATACACAGACTATAGTTGATTGACTCGTAAAAAATCTGAAAAAGTGTTTTTTTGTCATTCCCGTGGAAACGGGAATCCAGTCTTTTCAGATAGTTACACGCTTCCTGGATTCCCGCTTTCGCGGGAATGACGACTTTTTACGA